>JASLDF010000079.1 GCA_030151635.1 Bacteroides sp.
GTATTCATCTCAACAGGAAGACCGAAGATGATTATTAATAACTTAGGTTCAATTGAGCACTTAATTGATGGCTACGTTACTATGAATGGTGGTTACAGCTTTATCAAAGATGAAGTTATCTCTAAAAACATTATACCTGCAAAAGATGTAAATACAATTGCTAGTTATTGCAAGAAACACAACTTTGCTACCATCTTCGTTTCGGAACACAAAATATCTGTTGCTGCTCCCAATAAACTTTTAAAAGACATATTTTACGATTATCTAAACGTAAGTGTCATTCCAGAAACTACTTTCGAAGAAGCAGTACAAGGTGATGTATTCCAGATTACTCCATTCATAACTCAAGAACAAGAAGACGAGATTAAGGATAGTATCCCTAGCAGTCAACCTGAACGCTGGAATCCTGCATTTGTAGATGTAGTTGCAAAAGGAGTAACCAAAGAAATAGGACTAGAAGCTGTTCGCAAATACTTTAATCTTAATAAAGAAGATATTTTTGCTTTTGGTGATGGAGGAAACGATCTTACGATGCTTAAATATGCTGGAGTAGGTATTGCAATGGGCAATGCAGAAGACAAAGTTAAGGCCGTAGCCGACTATGTAACAACAACTGTAGATGAA
The DNA here is from genome assembly GCA_030151635.1 of Bacteroides sp. Classification (GTDB taxonomy): domain Bacteria; phylum Bacteroidota; class Bacteroidia; order Bacteroidales; family Bacteroidaceae; genus Bacteroides_E. Next base: position 625 of record JASLDF010000079.1, read on the forward strand.
GATGGTATTATGAATGGTCTAAAACACTTCAATCTTATTTAATATAACAATAAGAAGAATTGAGCGCATCAATAGATACTAGAAACAGAGAATTTCAGAACGCATTAAAATTAGTCCAGTACACCAATCAATCTGTTTTTTTAACAGGAAAAGCAGGTACTGGTAAATCCACATTTCTGAAATATATCTGTGAGCAAACTAAGAAAAAACATGTGGTACTTGCACCTACTGGAATCGCTGCGATTAATGTAGGTGGAAGTACTTTACACAGTTTTTTCAAGCTTCCTTTCCATCCATTATTACCAAGCGACCCAAATTTAAGTAGCAAAAGTAGAATCCATGCACTCTTTAAATATCGAGCTGAAACACGCAAAATTTTGAAAGAGTTGGAACTAGTTATCATTGACGAGATATCAATGGTAAGAGCAGATATTATTGATACAATTGATGTCATTCTTAGAACTTACTCGGATAATCCTAGACAACCATTCGGTGGAAAGCAAATTCTACTTGTAGGTGATGTATTCCAATTAGAACCTGTGGTTACAGGCGATGCTAAAGAGATTCTAAACAGAGTCTACCCTACCCCTTATTTCTTTTCGGCAAATGCATTTCAACAAATGCAATTAGTATCTATCGAACTGCAACATGTTTATAGACAATCTGATCCTGTATTTGTCAATATTCTGAATAATATCCGAATGGCTAAATCTACACAAGCCGATTTACAGCTACTTAATATGCGTTATAATGCATCAGTAGATGATGATAAAAGTGATTTATATATTACACTAGCCACACGCAGAGATACAGTCGATTATATCAACGAAAATAAGCTAAATTCCATTGAAGGTAATCCTATTGTTCTTCACGGTGAAATACAAGGAGAATTTCCTCTAAGCAGTTTACCGACCCAATTAGAACTTACCATTAAAGTAGGAGCACAGATTATTTTCATTAAAAATGATCAAGATAAAAGATGGGTAAATGGAACACTAGGTGTCATTAGTGGTATAAATGAAGAGGAAAACTTAATCTACATCGTTACAGACGACGGCAGTGAGTGTGATGTAACAGTAGAGACATGGCGAAATATTCGATATAAATACAACGAAGAAAAGAAATCAATTGAAGAGGAAGAACTAGGGTTCTTTACTCAATTCCCTATTCGACTGGCTTGGGCAATTACAGTTCATAAAAGTCAAGGCCTAACCTTTAGTAAAGCAGTAATAGACTTTACAGGAGGCGTCTTTGCTGGTGGACAAGCTTATGTCGCATTGAGTAGATGTACATCCTTAAATGGAATATCCTTGAAATGTCCCATTAGTCAATCACAGATATTTGTTCATCCCGAGATTGTACGATTTGCAACACAGTTCAACAACGAACACCACATTCAAAAGGCTTTAAAAGAAGCACAAGCCGACGAAGCCTATACCAACGCCATTAGAGCATTTGACAAAGGTAAATTCGACGATTTTACAGCTTATTTTTTCAAAGCAATACATGCACGATATGACATTGAGAAACCATTATACAAACGTTATATCCAACATAAACTAGGAGTTATCAACAAGCTTAAAAATGAGAACAAGAGTTTGAAAGAAAAACTTCATCAACGCGATGTTAGCCTTCGGAAATACGCTAAAGAGTATTATCAAATGGGGAACAGTTGTATCACCGAAGCTAAAGATTCGAAAGCTGCAATTGCCAATTATGATAAAGCTTTAGAATTGTATCCGGAATACGGTGATGCCTGGGTTAGAAAAGGGGTAACTCTCTATAATCAAAAAAAATATACTGATGCGGAAGATTGTCTAGATAAAGCGCTTAAATTTGCACCGCTTGAATTTAAAACAAGATATAACCGAGGAAAAATTAAATTGGCACTACACAAAGATGATGAAGCCCTTGCCGATTTAGACAAAGCCACCACCATTAAACCTGAGCACGCTAAAGCCCATGAGATTTTTGGAGATTGCTTATTTAGAGTGGGAAAAGAATCGGAAGCCGAACTGCATTGGCGTATTGCAGAAGAACTTAAAAATAAAAAATAATATACTTAAATAACAAATTATGAAAAAAGGATTAAAAATTACAGGTATTGTTCTTGCAGTACTTCTTATTCTTTTGATTTCAATTCCTTATTTCTTTAGTGGGAAAATTGAATCGATTGTTAAGAAAGAAGCAAACGAAATGCTCAATGCCGAGTTTGATTTCAACTCTTTGAGCATTAGCTTAATTAGAAACTTCCCTAAAGCGTCTATCACATTAAAAGATTTCTTTGTGAAAGGGCAAGATAAGTTTGTAAACGACACACTTATACAGGGAAAAGAACTTACAGCTACAGTCGACTTATTTTCGCTATTCAAAAGCGATGGCTATACGGTTGATAAAATTATTCTAGATCAAAGTAAAGTTAATGCAATTATACTAGCCGACGGAAAAGTAAATTGGGATATCATGAAAGAAGATGATGATTCCGATAAAAAGGAGGAAGAAGACACAGATGATGATAGTAGCTTTGCATTAGAAATTAAGAAAGTTGAAGTAAATAAATTCAACCTTATTTTCAACGACCAAGAAGGCAAACAATATGCTCAACTTGACGACATGAATCTTACATTGAGTGGTGACTTGTCTAGCACTAAAACTCAATTAGACATCAACACTCAAATTGGCAACCTTTTATATGCGTCTGAAGGTTCAACACTATTGAACAATGTCACATTAAAAGGTAAGATCAATTTGGATGCCGACCTTGAGAATAACAAGTTTACATTAAATAAAAATGAAATTTGGTTAAATGCAATCAAAGCCAGTTTAGATGGATGGGTTCAATTAAAAGAGGATGACGCCATTGATATGGATCTTAAATTGAATACAGATAAAGTACAGTTTAAAGAGATTCTTTCTCTGATTCCCGCTGTCTTTATGGACGATGATTTCAAAAAAGTAAAAACTGATGGAGAAGTTGATTTATCTGCCTTTGCTCAAGGTACATACAAAGGTGAGCAACTACCTAAGTTCGATCTTACACTTAACGTGAAAGATGCAACTTTCCGCTACCCTTCACTACCAGCTGGCGTTGATAAAATCAACATTCATGCAAATATCAGTAATCCTGGTGGCAGTGCAGACCGCACAACCATTGTTGTAAATCCATTCAGCCTTGTACTTGCTGGTAATCCATTCAGTATTAAAGCAAATGTTGCAACACCTATTAGCGACCCTCGTTTTAATGTAGAAATGAAAGGTATCCTAAACTTAGGCAAAATCAAAGATGTCTATCCATTGGAAGATATGAATTTGAAAGGAATTGTAGATGCTAATCTATCAGTTGCTGGACAAATGTCATTCATTGAAAAAGAACTATACGATAAAATTAAAGCAGCAGGTACTGTGAAGTTGAACGATATGGAAGTCGAAATGAAAGACATGCCAAATGTTCAAATTCAAAAATCATTAATGACATTCACTTCTCAATACCTTAAATTGGACGATACAACTATCTTAATTGGTAAAAACGACCTTACAATCAATAGCCAATTGAGCAATTACATGGGTTATGCAATGAAAGGTTCAACCATTAATGGTTCTCTAAACATCAAGTCAAACCACTTCAATGTTAATGATTTGATGGGAGCTGATGATGCGACTGAAGCACAAGAGGAAGAAACTGCATCTGGATTAATTGAGATTCCTAAGAATATCAACTTCAATATGAATGCAGATTTCAAAGAGTTGATTTACGATAACATTACACTGAATAACCTGAATGGTAAGATTGTAGTGAACAATGGTAAAGCAGATATGAGCAACTTGTCATTCAAGACTTTTGATGGCGATGTTAAAATGAACGGTTATTACTCTACTACAGATGTGAAACATCCTGCAGTAAAAGCAAACCTAAACTTTACAAACTTGTCATTTGCTAAGACATACGACGGCATGAATATAGTCCGTAAATTGGCTCCAATCTTTGGCCATTTAGGAGGCACTTATTCGGGTGCTTTAAATATTCAAACGGAGATTGACAATAATATGGATCCTGTATATGCGACATTGCAGTCAACGGGTAATCTTTCTACAAATAACATCAACATTAAGGATGTGGAGATGCTTCAAGGCTTAGGTAAAGCTCTTAAACAAGAAGACTTATTTAACCGTCCTATGAAAGACATGAACATTGCTTTTGAGGTGAAAGATGGACGTTTACACACGAAACCATTTAACTTTAACGTGGGTAACTACGACATGACTTTGAGTGGTACAACTGGTTTAGACCAAACAATAGATTATTCGGGTAAAGTTAAATTACCAGCAAACGTAACTAAAATTGATGGCTTCGATACTGTAGGTATCTTAATTGGTGGTACATTTGGTGCTCCAACATTCAAAGTAGACACAAAAAGCATGCTTGATCAAGGTAGTAAAGTACTTCAAGACAAAGCGAAAGATATGATTCAAAAAGAGCTTTTCAAAAACAAAAAAGACTCTACTGATACAGAGAAAAATCTTGAAACTGAAGTGAAAGAAAATGTAGGTAATGCTATCAATAACCTATTCAAAAAGAAAAAGAAATAACTATTAGAATTGATAGTTCAACATTAATATAGAATTATAGAGTATGCTACTTAAATTTTACGATAAAGACAACAGCCCTGAAAAAATACAGCAAGTTGTTGATGTTCTAGAAAATGGAGGTATTATTATTTACCCTACCGATTCGACTTATGCTATTGGTTGCCATGCACTAAAAGACCGTGCAATTCAACGAATCTGTGAGCTAAAAGATATTGATCCTAAAAAGAAGCCTCTTTCAATTATTTGCTATGATTTAAGCACAATTAGTGAATATGCAAAGATGGACAATACGGTTTTCAAAATTATGAAAGCCAATCTTCCAGGACCATTTACTTTTATCTTAAATGGAACAACCAACCTACCAAAGATTTTCAAAAACAGAAAAGAAGTTGGTATTAGAATGCCTAATAACGATATTATTATGGACATCGCTAAGGCACTAGATTGCCCTATTGTAACAACAACTTTGCCTGTTGATGAAGAAGAGGATATTGAATACATGACTAATCCTGAACTCATTTATGAAAAGTTTGGAAACCTTGTGGATATCGTTATTGACGGCGGAATTGGAGATTTCAATCCTTCGACAATAGTAGATTGTACCCAACATGGTACAGAAATTACCAGACAAGGTAAAGGAGATTTAGTAATTAAATAAACTAATCTAACTACAAATATAAAGAGTGTGATAATTATTTATCACACTCTTTTTTTATCTAGCAATCCACACGCAAGCAATTTATTATACGCGACAGAGTTATGTCCCTTAGAAGAGTGAGTCTTCTAAGGGACATAACTCTGTCTTCTTTCAAAGAGAACACTGTCTCCTTAGTAAGAAGAATTACCTAACCTTTTAACATTCAAAAAAGGCTGTCTAATCTCTATCAATTAAACAGCCTTTCTTTTATTATTTATGCGTTACTTAAATAATTCCCTGACCTAACATTGCATCGGCTACCTTCATAAACCCTGCAATATTTGCACCTTTGACGTAGTTGATGTAACCATCTTTCTCAGTTCCATATTTTACACATTGAGCATGAATACCAGACATGATAAGATGCAGCTGTCTGTCTACCTCTTCGGCAGTCCAATTCAAGTGCAATGCATTTTGTGACATCTCTAAACCAGATGTACTTACACCACCTGCATTAACAGCTTTTCCAGGAGCAAATGTTACCTTGTGTTTAATGAAAGCATCTACCGCCTCGGCAGTACAACCCATATTCGAGACTTCTCCTACACAGATTGTTCCATTTTTGATTAATAAGTTAGCATCATCTTCATTTAATTCATTTTGTGTAGCACAAGGCAAAGCAATATCAACTTTTACTTCCCATGGTTTTTTGCCTGCATGGAATGTTGCCTCTGGATATTTCTTCGCATAAGGAGCTACAATATCATTACCCGAACCTCGTAGTTCAAGCATATAATCAATTTTATCGCCACTAATGCCCTTTGGGTCATGCACATAACCATCAGGACCAGAAATAGTAACCACTTTGGCACCTAATTCAGTAGCTTTAGTAACAGCTCCCCAAGCCACATTACCAAACCCAGATATAGCAACTGTTTTATTCTTAATATCTATGTTCTTGGTTTGAAGCATTTGATGTACAAAATACAATCCTCCAAAGCCTGTTGCTTCTGGGCGAATCAAAGAACCTCCGAAAGACATTCCCTTACCTGTAAATGTTCCAGTACATTGAGTCGTTAGTTTCTTATACATGCCATACATATAACCAACCTCCTTAGCTCCTACACCGATATCTCCAGCTGGCACATCGGTATCTGGACCTAAATGCTTCCATAACTCAAGAATATACGCTTGGCAAAAACGCATAATTTCACCATCCGATTTGCCTTTAGGGCTAAAATCTGCACCACCTTTGCCACCACCCATTGGAAGGGTAGTTAAAGCATTCTTGAAGGTTTGCTCGAAACCTAAAAACTTAAGAATAGAAAGATTTACCGAAGGATGGAAACGAATACCTCCCTTATACGGTCCTATTGAATTATTAAATTGAACTCGATAGCCTATATTTACTTGAGGAACACCACTATCATCTACCCATGTTACTTTAAAAGTAATGATACGATCGGGCTCTACTAAACGCTCAATGATTCTCGCTTTTTCGAACTCGGGATGCTGGTTATAAACCCCTTCAATAGAATGAAGTACCTCTTTCACAGCTTGGTGGAATTCTTTTTCACCAGGGTGCTTAGCTTCTAGATTAGCTACAATTTGGTTAATGTTCATAGTACGTATAAATTTGGTTTAACAATTGTCAAGTCCTTATATGTATCTTTATACAAGATATATGATTTATAGTTTACTAGCAAATGATTAGGCATAAAAAAAGCGTGGATAACATTGATTATCCACGCTTTAACTTTTATATACTGTACTTATTTCCTAAAATTAGGCTTCATACCTAGATTATACATAATAAAACCATAGATATCTGCTTGTTCTTCCAATTGTTTAGAAATTGGTTTACCAGCTCCATGACCAGCTTTACTATCAATACGGATTAAAGTTGGATGAGTACCATCACTTGCTTCCTGCAATCTTGCAGCAAATTTAAATGAATGTGCAGGAACAACTCGGTCGTCATGATCGGCTGTAGTAACAAGAGTTGGAGGATAAGCAACACCATCTTTTAATGCATGAAGTGGAGAATATGCGTATAGATACTTGAACATCTCTTCACTTTCTTCACTTGTACCATAATCGCTTGCCCAGTTCCAACCAATTGTAAATTTATGGTAACGCAACATATCCATAACACCTACTTGAGGAATAGCTGCACCAAACAATTCTGGTCGTTGAGCCATTACAGCACCCACTAATAAACCTCCGTTTGAACCGCCTACAATAGCAATTTCTTTTTCTGCGGTATATTTTTCCTTTATCAAATATTCAGCTGCACCGATAAAGTCATCAAATACATTTTGTTTATTCAATTTAGTACCTGCTTGGTGCCATTTTTGACCGTATTCACCACCTCCACGAAGGGTTACTTGTGCATAAATACCGCCATTTTCTAAAAATGGAATTCTAGAGGTACTAAAAGAAGGATTCAGACTGATGTTAAAGCCACCATAACCATACAAGTAAACAGGATTATGTCCATCTTTCTGTAAATCTTTCTTGTGTGTTAAAAACATCGGTACTTTTGTGCCATCTTTACTTGTAAAGAAAACTTGGTAGCTTACAAATTCATCGGCATTAAAATCAACTTTAGGCGATTTAAA
>JASLDF010000226.1 GCA_030151635.1 Bacteroides sp.
ATTATATTTTTATTGTAGCCCGTAGGAGAGTCGAACTCCTCTTTCCAGGATGAAAACCTGGCGTCCTAACCGATAGACGAACGGGCCTTAGATTGTTAAGTAACTTTCGCTACTTTTGCTTTATTGCGATGCAAATGTAGAGCATATTTTTTTTATCACAAAATATATATGACTATTTTTTTTAAAATAATATGCAAAAAAACCTTTCATTCCCTATTATCAGTAGTTTACGATATTTGTTTTTTCTATATTTATTAGTGTCATTTCAATTATTTGGAACTATTTCTTATTTTTGTTACTTATAACTTAATAAGAAAGTAGATGGAAGTAAGTACTAGGTGCATTGTGTTAAAGGTCATAAAGTACAATGACAATTACAATATTGTCGATTTTTATACCGAAGCTTTGGGGCGTAGTTCTGCAATGGTATCTATTCCTAAGTCTCTAAAATCGAAATCCAAAAATAATTTTTACCAACCTCTTTTTTTACTTAATGCTGCCTTATTTAGAAAATCTAATAATGGCTTGTTCAAAGTAAAGGAGATTAACTTTGATTTTCCTCCTAAATCTATACCTTATAATCCATATAAAACTGCTATTGCTTTCTTTATATCGGAGTTTATCTATCATGTTGTTCAAGAAGAAGAACCAAACGAGGCGCTTTTCTCCTATTTATATAATTCTATTCTTTGGCTAGATTCTTGTGATCGTGATTTTGCGAATTTCCATTTGATGTTTTTGATGCGCTTCTCCCTTTTCTTAGGACTCTATCCTAATTTAAGTGATTATAAAGAAGGTGATTATTTTGATATGTTGAATGCTAGCTTTCGTAGTACTAGACCAACAGATCATGTTCATTTTGTATCTCCTGATGATGCCAGCAAAATTCAAACCTTAATGCGTATGAATTTTGATTCGATGCATTTGTTTAAGCTAAATAGGAAGGAAAGAGTACAAATTCTCACGCTTCTAAGCGATTATTATAAAATTCATTTGCCTAACCTTCCAGAGCTTAAATCACTCGATATCCTGCAAGATTTGTTTTCTTAAGTGTATCTCGTTTTACCTTACTAAGAAGACTAAGGCATCTTTGAAAGAGAACTCAGTCTTCTTAGTAAGATGACTCATCTATCTAAGGGAGACGTTTTAATGGTCATTGCAACTTCTACAGGGGTGTATGGTTTAGACAAAAAAAAGGACCTAGATTTTCATCTAAGTCCTTTCCTATTGTTGATTGTAAGTTACTCTTTATGCTAATAGAGCTTTTACTTTAGTAGAAATTGCTCTACCTTCTGCCTTTCCTGCAAGTTCTTTTGAGGCTATGCCCATGACCTTTCCCATATCTTTCATGCCCGATGCCCCAGTTGTTTTAATGATTTCAGCAATAGCTTTACTCAATTCTTCATCTGATAGTTGAGCAGGAAGATATTTTTCAAAAACCACAATTTGAGCCAATTCTTCGTCCGCTAGATCTTGTCTGTTTTGTTCTGTATAAATAGTTGCAGAATCTTTACCTTGTTTTACAAGCTTTTGAATTATTTTCAAAGCGTCTTCGTCTCCTAGTTCGTGGTTAGAGCCTGGAGCTGTTTGTGCTTCAAGGAATAATTTCTTTATGTTTCTTAAAGATGAAAGTGCAACTTTATCTTTAGCTTTCATGGCCTGCTTAAGGTCTTCGTTGATTTGTTCAAAAAGTGCCATATGTATATATATTTAAAAATGTATAGTTTTAGAAGTGTCTTTATTGTCGTCACTTCTTTCGTAGTTTTCTTCTTCTGCTTCTTGATTTTTTAGCTCTTCTACGCTAGCAACCTGAAGTTTCTTAATGTCTTTTAGTTTACTAGGTGTTCTTTCTTTTGTTGGGATGGCTTCAACTTCGTTAATCAAAGCATCGTTATCAAGATCATCATCTTCAAAAACAAAAACCTGTAGGTCGCGTTTAAGACGGCTACTTGAACCGTAAAATGCAGAAATTCGCTGTTCTTTATGTTCTCTTTCTTTCTCTTTTTCTTCCTTGTATGCTTTGTCTTTTACCTCTTCTTTTACTTCTTGGTGTCTAAAAAGTCCCGGCACACTTTCTGCTCCAAAACCAGTAGCAAGAATTGTAATTTTGACTTTGTCTTCAAGTTTTTCATCAACTCCATACCCCCAAATAACTTTGATTTCTTTTTTGGTGAAGTTACCCATAAACTCATGTAAACCATCTAACTCCTCAGTTTTAAGCTGATAAGGTATATCTAGGTTTATCATGATCTTTTTTGAGTTGTAAATATCGTTATTATTTAAGAGTGGTGAGTTTAAAGCATCTTGGATTGCATTTTCAACACGGCTTGTTCCTTCTCCAAACCCTGTACTCATAATAGCAATACCACCATCCTTCAGTGTTGTCTTAACATCGGCAAAGTCGAGGTTCATTGTGCGCTCTATGGTAATGATCTCTGCAATACTTTTAGCTGCAATAGTAAGCGTGTCGTCGGCTTTTTGAAAGGCAGTTGTTAAATCCAGATCTTTGTAAATTTCTCTAAGGCGTTCATTATTAATTACCAAAAGGGCATCAACATTTTTCGCTAATTCTTCAACACCATCTAGAGCTTGATTAATTTTACTTTCTCCTTCAAAGATGAAAGGAATAGTAACAATACCTACAGTTAGAACTCCCATATCTTTGGCAATTCCAGCTATATATGGTGCAGCACCGGTGCCAGTACCACCGCCCATTCCTGCTGTAACGAATGCCATTTTAGTACCATCGTCGAATAATCTAGCAATCTCTTGATGGCTTTCTTCGGCAGCTTCTTTGGCTATGTGTGGTTGGTTTCCTGCACCCAAACCTTGCGTTGTTTTTTCTCCTAGTTGAATCTTAACTGGGATTTGAGATTTTTGTAACGCTTGATTATCTGTGTTACACAAAACAAAAGACACATCGTGTATTCCTTGTTTAAACATGTGTGTAACGGCATTACTACCTCCACCACCTACACCTATAACTTTAATAATTTTGCTATTCACAGCCTCTATATTAATTGACAGAATATCTTCGATATCCTTTTTATGTTTGTTAAAATTATTGTCTTCCATATTGGTATGTGTTATTAGTCCTCGCTCCACGAGTCTATGGTATTTTCAACTTTGCTAGAAATTTTACCTTTGATTGTGTTCCAGAAACCTTGTTTCTTTTTTTTCTCCTCTTTATCTTTTTCTTTAGCTAGTCTAGCTTTTTCTTCACGTTCACGTTGTTCTTGGAGTTCTTTTGCTCTAGCAGCCTCTTCTTCCTCTTCTTTAATCTTCTTTGCTTCTTCTTCAAGGGCTGCTTTATCTTTTTCTTGGTCCTCAATTAAAGTTTCTCCACCAAAAAGGCTACCACTTTGTCCTATAACCTTAGGAGCACAATTGATGTTGCCTAATAACAGCAGCGAGTATATCATATATAATCTACTGTCTTCTATAGGGTCTATCAGACTGTTAATAACACTAGAATAGTTAACTCTTAAGGGTTGAAGTGTAGCTTCTTTTACCTTTGTGAATTTTGTGATACGTTGAATTAAAGGCTTCATACCCACAATCTTTCCTGCACCACCAGTATATATTATACCTGCATTCAAGTTGTTTGCATATTTGCTTTTTTGGATTTGATACCAAACATTTTGAATAATTTCTTGCTGTCTTGCTGCAATAAGGTTGTTTATATCTTTTGCCTTTAGCTCTTCGTTGCTATTTACTTCTTTGTAAATAGTTTCATCTTTGATGTCTTTTGAATCATCAACAAATACATTTCCGTATTTGTATTTGATATCTTCAGCTCTGCTCTCAATGATTTTAAGCAAAGTTAAATCTTTTGTAAGGTTTCGTCCACCTAATGGAATGACGGTAAAACTTCTCAGTTTGTTGTTTTGATAGATGCTAACAGCTGTTGTTTCTGCTCCAAAGTTTACAAAAGCACACCCTGCTTCCTTTTCTTCACCAGAAAGTAATAGTTCTGCCGATGCAATGTGTGATGAAGTTAAATCTGCAAGTGCAATATTGATTCCCTCATCATTATTTAATTTTTCAAAACACAAGTCTATCGAGTTTTCAACTCGATTGCTTGATATTACATTTACAAAGTTCCCTATTAGCGGTTTTGATGTTTGGATACCTTTTGGAATATCTCTAGAATCTAGTCCTATTTTGTACTCTTGCGGATAGACATCTATCAAAGTATATGATTTATCTTGTAATACTTTATTTCCATTCTGGTCGGTTATCTCATCAATATGAGCTTGCTCAATAACAGTAGGGTTGTCAAAGTCTAGGCGAATTGAGTTCTCTTTGGTAATCATGGACTGTGCATTGATTCCTACATAGATTTGCCTAATGTCACTATTAAGCTGTAGCTTTAACTGCTTGATGACACTTTTCATGGCCATTGAAGCTTTGTCAATGTTATAAATGATTCCTTTCTTCATGAATGAAGAAGAGCTAGTTTCGTTAAATGCCAAGATTTGCAATGATCCGTCCGGTTCTTTCCGTCCGACAATTCCGTACATCTTTGTGGAGCTGATGTCTATTGCTGCTATAAACTCTGTTACCGCCATACTTATATATTATTTAGCTTTTGTACAAATTATTTGATTCTCAAATTCAATGTTGATTTTGGAGTATTTATTCCAACCAACTTGACTAATGACCTTATCGTAAAATATTTTGAGTCGGTCCAACTTTTCTTCGTATTGTTTAAAATCTCCAATGTATATGACATGATTTCCAACTCTAGGAATTAATTCAATGTCTTTCGGAGTAACAACATAAACTTGCTCTATTTGGTTGTTCCAAAAAGTTTCTTTTTGTAACCATTGAGCAAATTGATATATTTCTTTCTTTGCTAGTTCTTCTGATATGTTTCCACTTGCCACAAGGGTGGGTTGTGTAGACTTTGTTCCTTTAGGCATTCTTTTGCCTTTGTTGTCTATGTAATATTGCTCGCTTTTTATGCCGTAAATCTTAAGTAAAGGAATTCGCTGTTGAATATCAATGCCAATTTTTCCACTTGGAGTTTTGTAACATGTTACATCATCTACAAGAGGATTTTTTCTTAATTCTTGTTCTATCTTAGCAATAGAGACATCTTTAAGTAATATGCCTTCAGGGTTTAGTTTGTTTTTTACAAGAAGTTTATTAATATCTTTTTCATCAATATACTTTCCATGCGATGTGTCTAGCACGGTTACGTGTACACCACTGCATAGCATCTCTTTTTCTGACTTGCTAAAATGTATAGCTATAAAACCAATTATAGCTATAATCCCCAAAAATATAACTGCTTTTAGGATCTTTTTTAACATAGTGTGTTATTTCGTTTTTAAGAGTGTTGTTTTTAGTTCTTGTAGTAATAAATTAATATCGCCAGCTCCTAATGTCAAAACGACCTCAGGTTTTGTGTTGCTTATTAAGTTACAAAGATTCTTCTTATCACTCAAATATTTAGGTTTGCCTTTTTCAATCTTGTCTAAAATTAATTTGCTTGTTACTCCTTCCATTGGTAATTCGCGAGCAGGGTAAATGTCGAGTAATATTACCTCGTCGGCAATAGATAGACTTTCGGCAAATTCTTTATAGAAATCGTTGGTACGGCTATACAGGTGTGGCTGAAATGCTACTGTAAGTTTTTTGCCTTTATACAATTCACGAACAGACTCAATACTTCTTTTTACTTCAGCAGGGTGATGTGCATAATCATTAATAAGGACTAGATTGTCTTCTTTAAGTACAAAATCAAACCTTCTTTCAATGCCTTTGAAGTTGGACATGCTGTTTTTAATTTCCTCTGGGGTAGTGCCACACATCAATGCTACTGCAATTGCAGCAATGCTGTTTTCAATATTGATATGAATAGGTACACCTAAGTTAATGTCTTTAATAGTTACAGCAGGGGCTACGAAATCAAAATGAATTTCTCCATTACCAATTCTAATATTTTCTGCATGGAAATCTCCTTCTTCGATAGAGTAGCTATATAGTTTAACTCCTTCTTGAAGTTTAAGATTTATTTCAACACCTTTTTTTAGTATCAAAGCACCACCTGGTTGGATTAGCGATGTGTAGTGTTCAAAGCTTTCTTTATATGCTTTTTCTGTACCATAGATATCCAAGTGATCGGGGTCTGCCGATGTGATAATCGAAATATATGGGTGTAAAAAATGGAATGATCTGTCAAACTCGTCAGCCTCTATAACTGCATATGAACTGTCATTATTAACCAATAGATTGGTTCCATAATTGTGAGAGATTCCTCCTAGAAAGGCATTACAACCTACAGATGAATTATAAAGTAAATGAGCTAGCATGGTTGATGTTGTTGTTTTGCCATGTGTGCCCGCTACACATAATCCTTTTAGAGATTGAGTGATTAGTCCAAGTACTTGTGAGCGTTTTTGAAGATGAAACTTATTCTCTTTGAAGTATATGAATTCTGTATTGTTGCTCGGAATTGCAGGGGTATATACAACCAGTGTAGAATCTGCTTGTTTGAAGTTTGAAGGAATAGTTTCTACGTTGTCTTCATAGTGAATTTTCGCTCCTTCTTCAATAAGTTTTTCAGTTAGGGTGCTACTAGTTCTGTCATAGCCTCCCACAACTTTTCCAATAGATAAGAAATAGCGTAAAAGTGCGCTCATTCCAATTCCTCCAGCACCAATGAAGTATACCGATTTTATATTTTCTAGTTTCATCTTCTATATAATTTCTTATTTCTTGATTAACTTGATAACTTCTTCAGCGATGATTTCTGCTGAGTTGCTCACACCAAGTTTCTTAATATTACTTTTTAAGCTTTCTAGTTTCTCTTGATTCGCAATGGTATTTGTGATTACATGTAGAAGGCTATCTTTTGCATCATTATTCTTCACCATAATTGCAGCGTCTTTATCAACTAATGCCATTGCATTTTTTGTTTGATGATCTTCTGCTACATTTGGAGAAGGAATAAGGATAACCGCTTTTTCTAGTAGACAGAACTCAGATATGGAGCCAGCTCCAGATCTTGAAACCACTAGGTCTGTCGCACTATACGCTTCACTCATGTCACTGATGAAGTCTGTAATAAATATATTTTTAGCTACTTTGTCTTTCACAGTCTCTTTAATACGGTCAATGTACAATGCTCCAGTTTGCCAGATGTATTGAATCTCCGATTTAGCCATTTCGTCATAATTGTGAAGAAGTGCTTCGTTTATAGCTTGTGCTCCTAGACTACCACCAAGAATAAGGACTACGGGTTTATCAGTAGTAAACTTAAAAGCTTTACATGCGTCTATTTTACTGTATTTATTAGTCAAAAGTTCTTGTCTTACAGGATTGCCTGTATATTTAATCTTGTCTTTCGGGAAGAAGCGATCCATGCCTTCGTAGGCCACACAAATCTTTTCAGCTTTCTTGGCTAAAAGTTTATTTGTTACCCCTGCATAAGAGTTTTGTTCTTGGATGAGAGTAGGGACACCTAATTTGGCTGCCATTTTTAAAGTTGGTCCACTTGCAAAGCCTCCTACACCAACAGCTACATCTGGCTTGAATTGTTTAATAACTTTTCTAGCTTTGAACAAACTCTTTATTAACTTGAATGCTATGGGAATGTTTTTCCATAGCTTTTGTCTATTAAAACCTGTTACTGGAAGTCCAACTATATCGTAACCTGCCTTAGGCACGCGTTGCATTTCCATTCTACCTTCTGCACCAACAAAAAGTATAGAGCAGTTTGGGTATTTTGCTTTTATTTGGTTGGCGATTGATATAGCTGGAAATATATGTCCGCCTGTACCACCACCACTTATAATTATTTTCATTTTATTTCTTTTTTGTAGCTATCATAGCTTATGCTAGAGTAGTTGACTCAAGTGTTGTTTCTGTTTCCACAGCCTCGAGTGCTTTGGCTTTGGCTGCTTTTTCTTTCTTAATACCATTGCTTACGCTAAGTAAGATTCCAAGTTCAAAGCAGTTAAGGATCATACTTGTTCCTCCTTTACTAATAAAGGGGAGGGGTTGTCCTGTGATTGGAATAATATCAACACAAACGCAAAAATGGATTATGGCTTGGAGCACTATCATTAGTGATATCCCTTGTACTAAGAGTGCAGCAAACACATCGTCCGTTTGACTTGATATGGATACTGCCCTGCAGGCGAGAAATATATACATTAGTATGACAATTGCTGCTCCTATTAAGCCACTCTCTTCAACAATAATTGCAAAGATAAGGTCTGAATAAGCGTGGGTTAGAAACTCTCTTTGTGTAGAGTTACCCGGACCAACGCCTATAATGTTACCTTTGGTAATTGCAATGCTGGCATGCCCACGTTGTGCGTCCTTGTCCATATCAAATTCTGCAGGTGGAACTTTTTGTTTGTTGTTATGGCTCTCAAATCGGTTGACCCATGTAGTGGCTCTATGGAAAACCTTCTGGTCAGGATATGCTTTTATAAGTAAATAGCCCGAACTCAATAATATTGTGGCACCAATGGCTGTTATAAATAGATATTTCCAATGGATTCCACCTGCGATAATCATTAGGGTGATGACTATGCTTATAAGGAACGCTGTAGAGAAGTTCTCTGTTAGAATAGGGAGTACAAATAATATAGAAAATCCAATTATACGTAGATACGCTTTTAAATCATTTCTCTTTTTGGGATTGCTGTTTTTTGCTAATATATGTGCTGTTATGGCAATCAATGCTAGTTTAGCCATCTCGGAGGGCTGAAAGGTTATCCCAAGTACAGGAATTCTAATCCATCTTGAGGCACCATTCATCATTTCTCCAGATTGACCTTTGGCTGCTGCATATATTAATGTTACAAAGGCTATAAACCCAAGAACAACAGGAAGAAAGAATCGTAGCTGTATATAATTAGAAGACTGAACCACTAGCATAACTATAAATCCTAAGAATAGCATTGTAAGGTGTCTTGTAAGTGGACTCCAATGGTTTCCTCCAGATGTTATCAATAAACTAGAGGAACTGAAAAATTCTACAATTGATATGGCTGATAGTACTGTGAATATTAGCCATATCACTCTGTCTCCTTTAAAAATCTTTTGAAAAAAATCCATCCTTATATATTATTTACAGCATTCTTAAATAACTCGCCTCGGTGTTCGTAGCTCTTGAATAAATCGAATGATGCACAGCATGGGCTTAGTAGAACAATATCTCCTTGTTCAGCCATTTTGTTTGCTTCTTTTATTGCATCTTCCATTGTGTTTGTATCTATTGTAGGAATTGAAAATGAACCAAAGTAGTCTTTTAGCTTTTGGTTGTCTGCCCCTAAGAAAACTAGAGCTTTGCATTTTTCGGTGACTAATTCTTTAATTTGGTTGTAATCGTTGCCTTTATCCTTACCTCCTAAAATTAGAATTGTAGGTTTAGTCATTGCTTGTAGTGCATACCAACAAGAGTCTACATTTGTAGCCTTAGAGTCATTTATGTAATCTACATGGTTAATAGTTTTGACAAATTCTAATCTATGTTCTACACCAGTGAATGTCTCTAAACCGTATTCAATAGCTTCTAAGGATATACCCACTAGATAGGCGGTTGTTACTGCCGACATTGTATTGTATAAGTTATGTCGGCCAGATAGCTTAGAATAACTTCTAGGAATTTTGAGTTTGTAATCATCAACAAATATATGTTGAGAGTCTGCTATTGTTAAATGCGATAGCGATTCTTTTTTAGACTCTAAACTGAAAGGGTACATGGTGCCGTTTAAAGTTCGTTTAGCCAATTCTTTTGTAATGACAGGGTCGTCGGCCCAGAAAATGAATTGATCACTCGGAGTCTGATTTTGAGTAATTCTTAGCTTTGAATTGATGTAGTTTTGAAACTCATAGTTGTATCTATCCAGATGGTCTGGAGTGATGTTGAGCAGCACAGCGATGTCGGCTTTAAACTGATACATGTTATCCAGTTGGAATGAGCTGAGTTCAATTACATAATAGTCATGCTTTTCTAGTGCTACTTGTCGTGCCAGGCTGAAACCAATATTACCTGCTAGTCCTACATTTAACTTTGCTTCTTTGAATAAATGATAGATGAGGCTAGCAGTGGTTGTTTTCCCATTTGATCCGGTAATTGCAATCATCTTGGCAGTTGTATATCTAGCTGCAAATTCTATCTCAGAGATGATTTTAATGTTCTTCTCTGTCGCTTTTTGTAGTAATGGGATAGTATCTGGAATACCTGGACTCTTTATGATTTCTCGTGCTTGTAGAATTAAGTCGAGTGAGTGGTGTTCTTCCTCCCATTTAATATTATAGCTATTTAATTCAGCTTTATATTTATCAGATATTTTAGAGTTGTCGGATACGAGTACATTAAATCCTTTTGATTGTGCTAGGATTGCTGCACCAGTACCGCTTTCCCCGGCTCCTAATACGACAATGTTGTAGATCATACTATCTTATTTTTAATGTAACAATTGCTATGGCGGCCAAAAGGATGGTTACAATCCAAAAGCGAACGGTAATTTTAGATTCATGAAACACGTTTTTCGGTCCTTTGATTAGATACGAACAATCTGGATCTAACTGAGCAGATGTCGTTCTAAAGTGATCGTGGATGGGGGTTCTTTTAAAAACCCTTTGTTTGACACCTTTTTTCTTCCCTCTCTTGTAGTATCTTACTTGAAGTATTACAGAAAGATTTTCTATTAAGAAGACTCCACATAGAATTGGTATAAGTAATTCTTTGTGAATTATAATTGCGAATACTGCGATGATACCTCCGATGGTTAAACTACCAGTATCGCCCATAAATACTTGGGCAGGGTAGGCGTTGTACCATAAGAAGCCTATTAAAGCACCAACAAATGCACAGATGAATATAACGAGTTCCTCACTACCAGGAATAAACATGATATTAAGATAGCGTGCAAACTCGATGTGGCTCGATAGATAAGCTAATATACCCAATGCAACTCCAATTATTGCAGAGTTTCCGGCGGCCATACCATCCATTCCATCATTAAGATTAGCTCCGTTAGATACCGCAGTAACAACGAAAATGGTGATAATTACAAATAGCACCCATCCTGCAGCTTGTTTATGTTTTCCCATGAAACCTACAAAGTCTGCATAATCAAGGTTGTTGTTCTTGAAAAATGGGATGGTTGTTTGGGTTGATTTAATATTCTTCTTGGCGTGAATAATTTCAACTTCTCCATTTGTAGTAGTTCTGATTTCTTGATTTTCTCGGATAACAATATCTGGGCTTAAATAGATAGTCAAACCTACGATTAGTCCCAAACCCACTTGTCCAAGAACTTTAAATCTGCCACGTAGTCCATCTTTGTTTTTTTTGAACACTTTGATATAGTCATCAGCAAATCCAATAATCCCCAGCCAAATTGTGGTGATAAGCATCAAAATCATATAGATATTGTGTAATTTACCCAATAATAAGCAAGGTATTATTATGGCTGTGATGATAATGATTCCACCCATGCTAGGCACTCCTATTTTATTGACGCCAAATGGGTCAATACTAGGGTCTCTTTGTAATTCTGTTATCTGTTTTGCTTTTAGCTTGTCGATAAATTTATTACCGAATATTGTTGAGATTAGTAGTGCACATATAATTGTAAGCATGGCTCTAAATGATGTATAGCCGAACATGCCTGCTCCTGGTATATTATATGTTTCTAACCAATCGAATAAATAGTATAGCATAATGGATGATTTTGTCTATTGTTGGGTTTTAAAAATTTCGTTAACTTCTTCTTTGTCATCAAAGTGATGATTAACACCTTGTATCGCTTGATATGTTTCGTGCCCTTTACCTGCGATTAAGATTACATCTGTTGGTTGTGCCAATACACATGCAGTTTTAATAGCTTCTCTTCTATCTAGTATGGTAATGACTTTTTGTTTATCTTCTTTTGAAATACCTTCTAACATATCATCTACGATTGCTTGAGGGTCTTCAAAACGAGGATTATCTGATGTCAGAATTACACGATCGCTGTTCATGGCAGCCTCGTGAGTCATTAGTGGGCGTTTTCCTTTGTCTCTATTTCCTCCTGCTCCGCATACTGTGATAATCTTACCTTTGCCATCAAGAATGTCGTGGATCGTGGATAGAACGTTGTTTAATGCATCTGGAGTATGTGCGTAATCAACGATTACAGTATATCCTTGGGGAGAATGTAGTGTTTCAAATCGACCAGATACAGAATTTAAAGTGCTTAATGCTACCATAACTTCATCTATATCTTGATTCAATAAGATGCTAGCACCATATACTGCTAGTAGATTATAAGCATTGAAACGTCCAGTGAATTGGATTGCAATCTCTTTTTTGTCTACTTCAAGTATCATTCCGTTGAACAGCATTTCAACAATTTTAGCCTTGAAATCGGATATTCCTCGTAGTGAGTACGTCTTGACAAGTGCTTTTGTATTTTGGACCATAACAGATCCAACTTTATCATCGTTGTTTATTAATGCAAATGCAGTGTTTGGCAAATTGTCAAAAAATGCTTTTTTTGCTTTGATGTAGTTCTCTACGGTTTTGTGATAATCTAAGTGATCTCTCGTTAAATTTGTAAAGATTCCCCCAGTAAATTCTAGCCCCTGAATTCTATGTTGATCTACTGCGTGAGAGCTCACCTCCATAAATGCAAAATCACAGCCAACCTCGACCATTTCTGCCAATAATTGATTGATTGTTACAGCATCCGGGGTGGTATGAGTGGTGTGCAGTGCTTCATTATCTATGTAGTTACAAACGGTAGATAATAAACCAACTTTATAACCTAGAGCTTTGAACATTTGGTATAGTAGTGTAGCAATTGTTGTTTTCCCATTTGTACCAGTTACACCTACTAGTTTTAATTTACTCGATGGGTTGCCATAAAAGGTAGATGCTACATCTCCCAATGATTTATCACAATGTTCAACTTGTATATATGTTGTATCTGGGTTTACTTGTGTTGGTATATCTTCACATAAAATGGTTGAGGCTCCCAAGCTTATTGCCTTATCTATGTATTGATGACCATCTGTTTGAGTTCCTTTCATTGCAACGAAAAGAGATTTATCTTTTACATTCCTTGAGTCAATTTGAATGCTAGAGATATCCTTATTCAAATCGCCAATAATGGTCTTTATTTCTATGTTACTAATGCATTGTTTTAATTGCATAATATCTTAGTTATTAACGTAATTCAATTCTAATAGTGGTACCAGCTTTAGCTTTTTGCCCAGCAGCAATTGACTGTCTGTAAACTTTACCTTTTCCTGTAAGGATTACATCCATTCCAATACTCTCTAGTTTATGGACTGCATCTTTAGCTCCCATTCCATAAACAGAAGGCATCAGGTTTTCTTTCGTTGTAGTAGCTACAAGCTCTATTTTATTATTTTCTAATATTTTAGAATCTATATATTTTGTATCGGATTCGACTTCACTGTCTGAATAATCGATGTCGAGTTCTTTCATTACTTGTATTGTTGGTCTGTAAAGGCCTCTCTTGATCTCAGGTATACCTTCTTTAGCTTCTCCCTTTTCAATTGTAGACTCATACCGACTCTTAATTTTCATAGCATAGACTCTCTCGGCGACCTCTTTAAAAACTGCAGCAGCTTGGAGACCACCACCACCACCACCGCTAGTGGTAGATACGAGGCTCACTAGGCAACTGTATTCAGGGTTTTCCGCAGGAAAATATCCGGCAAAGCTTAAAAGGTGTTGAATAGGACCTTTGTATCCGCCTTCCCCTTTAGATACTTGAGCTGTACCTGTTTTTCCAGCGACTTTAAATTGTTCTGAACCAGCTCGCTTGCCAAGACCATCACTAACTACTAATTCTAGCATTGTCTGTATTTCTTTTATAGCTGCTTTTGAAGCAATTTGCGAGTTGATTACTTTTGTAGGAAACTCTTTAAGTATGCGACCATCTTTATTTATTGATTGAACCAACCTTGGTGCCATCATCTTTCCATTATTTGCAACTGCATTATAAAAAGTAGCTACGTTGATTGCAGGAAGAGATGTTTCATACCCAAAACTCATCCAAGGCAAAGTTGTTTTACTGAAGAGCTTATCTGTAGTGTTTCTAATCATAGGTTTACCAACACCAACAATTGGTAAGTCTAACTCCATACCTAGCATTTCCCTATAACGATCAACGAAACGTTGCTTGTCATCTCTGTAAGCATCCTCGATAGTTTTAGCTACACCTATATTTGATGAAAACATCATAATTTCTTGGATTGTTTTAATTTTATTATCCTTAAAACCTCCAGTTCTAAAGTTAAAATCTTTAAGAGGTGTATTGTACATTTTATAAATACCATCTCCCAAATCTTGGGTAGAAGTTGGAGTAATTTTATTATCATCTAAGGCTATAAGTATAGATGCAGTCTTGATAGTTGATCCTTGTTCATATAGATCGGCTAGAGCATGGTTCATTTGTTCGGAATAACCTCTAGAACCGTTTCTTGTCATATTGACGATTGCTTTAATATCTCCTGTTTTGACTTCCATCAAGATGACGATACCTTTACTTGCATTATTTTGGTGTAGCACATCTACAAGCGCCTTTTCACTGATATCTTGCATATCTACATTAATGGTCGTGATTATATCACTGCCATTAATAGGTGCTTTGTCTACGACAGTAATTGTTTTTTTTCTAATTTTCTGTCTGTGGCCACGCCCTTCAATACCTTTCAGCTCTTTATCAAAATATTGTTCAATACCATTTTTAGCCCCCATATCTACATCGGCATACAATTCACCAATTGTTCTAGATGCTAAAGATTTAAAAGGCTTGTTGCGGTGGTTATATTCCTTAGGAGTAAGTCCACTAAGGTATTTATTACTACTGCTTAAAACGGGTAGTTCTTTAATCTTTTGAAGTTCTATATAGCTTATCCTTCGAGTAGGATAAATGAGTTTCCCTCGGTTATTCCTTTTCATGCCCGTTTCTATTTGATTTTTAAAAAAACGAGCACTTTTGTCTGGGAATATTTTATGTAGGCCATTAGAAATAGCTGTAATATTTTCTCGAAGAAGTTGTTTCTGTTTTTGGTTCGAATTTAGGTCCATTATAAAATCATACTGGGGAATTGAGCTCGCCATTAGTTTGTCATCAGAAGAAAATATATTTCCTCTAACAGCCTTCACAACTACAGAATCGTTTACGTATCTGCTTGCAACTTCTTCCCAATAGCCTCTTTCCTTATACATCACTGAAACTGTTTTGGCAAATATGCCTAATCCAAACAGTATGATGATAAAGACCATCCATGCGTATCTATATATGATTTTATTAGTATTCATTTTCTATCAATTTTTTACTTGATTCGATAGGGGGGATTTGATGGTATTTCAAGAATACTCCCTGTCTTTTTTAAATGTTCTTCTATCTTAGATTGTCTGCTTTTATTTAGTAATGTTGCTTTTTCTGTTAAAGCTCTATATTTGATATCTTGCAACTCAAATCTAAGGTTATATATTTCCATTTGCTTTTGTTGGACATTATATCTGTTGCTGATGTAGATGATGCCGAGTATGCAGGTAATGATTATGCCTAGCAATACCTCTTTTGTAATAACTTCTAGAAGCAAGTCACCTCTAAGAAAACGAATGATAAAGCTCCTTTTCTTAGCTTTCTGAACTAGCTCCGTTTTTGGAGTAGTCTCAGTACTATTATTTATATCAGTTATTGGCTCTTCCATAAACACTATAGTTTTTCTGCAACCCTCAACTTGGCACTTCTTGATCGTGGATTGCTTTCTTGTTCCTCATCTGTAGGAATAATCACTTTTCTATTAATGGCCTTTAAAGGAGTTAACACATTGCCATAGAAGTCTTTTTCTATTTTACCCTCAAGGTTCCCTGTCTTGAATAGATTTTTTACAAGTCTATCTTCAAGAGAGTGGTAGGTCATAACTACTATTCTGCCTCCTGGCTTAAGAAGTTGAATTGCAGATGTAAGCATCTCTTTTAAAGCTTCCATTTCTTGATTTACTTCAATTCTTAAAGCTTGGAACACTTTAGCCATCTCTTTTTTTAGTTTTTGTTCTCCGAATAGGGGAGAAACAACTTCCATAAAATCTTCAATTCTAAGAATTGGCTTTTCAGACCTAGCCCTTACAATTGTGTTTGCTAGTTTTCTATTATTTTTTAATTCACCGTATAGGTAAAAAATATCCGACAAATCGGATTCCGAATAGTTGTTGATGATGTCTGCAGCTGTAGTCTTAGCTCGCCTATTCATACGCATATCTAATGGACCGTCGAAGCGGAATGAAAATCCACGTTCAGACTCATCAAAATGGTGAGATGACACGCCTAAGTCGGCCAATAATCCGTCTATTCCTTCTTTGTCATGGTAGCGGATGAAGTTTTTTAAGTATCTAAAATTACTTCTAACGAAAGTGAAGTTCGGGTGATCTTGGATGTTTCGTTCAGCATCTTTGTCTTGATCAAAAGAATATAGATGACCTTCTCCAGAAATATGTTTTAGAATTTCTTTTGAATGTCCTCCACCTCCAAAGGTAACATCTACATAAATGCCGTCGGGGCTAATATTTAGTCCGTCAATGCACTCTTGGAGCATTACGGGAATATGGTAAGGTATATCTGACATCTGTTTTATATATTTTGTAATGAGTCTATGAAATCGTTCGGTAGCAATGTGTTCTGTTCAAGTACTTCTCTGGACCAAATCTCAATTTTTGAATCTATGCCTATGAAGCGTATTTCATTTTGGATACGAGCTTCGTCAAGGTATCTTTTGGGAATTAGTATTCTTCCATTAGCGTCTAAATCTGCAGTCTCAAGATTTAAGGCATAATGTCTAAGAATTTGTTGATGCTTAGGATTCCAAGGACTTAACTTTGCTTTCAACTCCGAGAATTCCTGAATCCAAGCTTCGTATGGGTATACAGATAGGCAAGGCTCAAATAAATCTTTTCTTAAAACGATACGTGTAACGTCATTTTGTAAAAGTATTTTTCTGAACTGTGAAGGAATGAAGCAACGTCCTTTATTGTCCACCTTCGCATCTATGTTTCCAAAGAAGTTCATTCTTGAATTTATTAAATCGGTGTTTGGGTTCAAAAATACACAATTCCCCACAATTCCCCACCTTTTAAATGGGATTTTTTGTCAGGACTTAAAATATTAACTTTTGCTTCTTTATATCCTTGTAAATACTTGCATTCTAGCAGTATATATCAGTATTTGTCTCTGCTTGAAATTGGTATAACCTTAGGTTGTATTCTTGTAGATTTAGGGAGGTATTGATTGTGCTTTAGAGAGTTGTATACTTCTCTAGCAAATAATAACTGAAAAATTGTTGAGTTTCTGAAAAGATAGACTATTTTTGTATACTTATACTAGTTAGATTATGGACCAAAATAGCGATCAGTTTTTGATTGATATAGAGCAGATTTTGAAGTCTAAGTTGCCTTCGAAACATCGTTATATTCCACGATTTGTTAAAAACTATCTTAAGAAAATAATTCATCAAGATGAACTAAATGTCTTCCTAGATAGTTCTAGAGATCGAATTGGAGTTGACTTTATTGAAAGTGCTTTAGATTTTCTAAATGCTAAAATCGAGGTTGTTGGGAGAGAGAATTTACCTCGTGAAGGACTTTATACTTTTGTATCTAATCATCCACTTGGTGGTTTAGATGGCTTAGCTTTGGGATACGTTTTAGGAAGGGAATATGATAGTAACGTTAAATATTTAGTGAACGATCTTTTGATGGCACTACACAATATGTCTCCGTTATTTATTCCAATTAATAAAACTGGTAACCAATCTAGAAACTTTCCAGAGATTGTAAAAGCTGGCTTTAATTCCAATAATCAGCTAATAATGTTTCCTGCAGGGCTTTGCTCAAGGAAAATTAAAGGGCAAATTCAAGATGTTGAATGGAAGAAAACCTTCATTGTTAAAAGTGTACAAACCAAGCGAGATGTTGTGCCTATTTATTTTGAAGGATCTAATTCAAATTTCTTTTATCGTTTAGCTAACTTGTGTAAGCTTCTTGGCATTAAAGTAAATATTGCCATGCTTTATCTTGTGGATGAGATGTTTAAAAATAGAAATAAAACGTTTCGAATAACTATAGGAAAGCCTATTCCATGGGAAACATTTGATAAGTCTAAATCACCTCAAGGGTGGGCAGGCTATGTAAGAGATATTGTATATAAATTGGGTTGAGAATAATACCATTCTGATATATTATTTATGGAAAAAATCATTGAGGCAGTTGATAAGAACCTCATAAAAGCAGAATTGACAGAAGATAAAAGATTGAGGATGACGAATAAAAGTCAAAATCATATCTATATTATTACAAATCAAGATTCGCCAAATGTAATGCGCGAAATTGGAAGATTGCGCGAAATTGCTTTTAGAGCTGCTGGTGGTGGAACTGGTAAGGCTTTAGATATTGATGAATTCGACACCATGGATAATGCTTATAAGCAACTTATAGTGTGGGATCCTGAAGCCGACGAAATTTTAGGTGGCTATCGCTACATTTTAGGAACTGATGTGAAGATTGAGAATGGTGTTCCAAGAATTGCAACATCACACTTATTTAATTTTTCTGACAATTTTATTGAAAACTATTTACCTACAACGGTCGAATTGGGTCGCTCCTTTGTAACTTTAGAGTATCAATCTACACGCTTGAATCGTAAAGGGTTGTTTGCTCTAGATAATCTTTGGGATGGTTTAGGGGCATTAACTGTAGTTATGCCTAATGCTAGATACTTCTTTGGTAAAGTCACCATGTACCCTAGCTACCACAAAGTGGGTCGTGATATGATTCTTTATTTCTTGAAAAAACACTTTGCAGACAATGAACATCTCATAACTCCAATAAAGGCCTTAGAGATTGAAGCTGATGTAAAGCAGCTTGAAAAATTGTTTTGCCACGACACTTTCAAAGAGGATTATAAAGTATTGAACTCCGAAGTTCGTAAACTAGGATATAATATTCCTCCTTTGGTTAATGCCTATATGGGGTTAAGTCCTACGATGAAAATGTTTGGAACTGCAATTAATTATGGGTTTGGTGAGGTTGAAGAAACAGGAATTTTGATTGCTGTGGATGAGATTCTCGAAGATAAACGTATGCGTCATATTGAATCGTTTGTGAAAGACCGTAATGGTGATTACGGTGAATTAACTTCTGGCGTAAATCAAGTATTTTACACATCTGACAAATAACACCCTACTAAATTGTAGGGATGCTATTTCCATTTATTTTATGATATAAGTCTAAGGCATATATATCTGTCATTCCAGATATAAAATCCAATACGGCCATCACTCTATTGCCTAGAATGGGAGAGTGTATGTCGTATTGGCTAGATACACGATTGATTAATAATTTGGAATAAGCTTTCTCTGGCTCTAAAACAGCTTCTATATATAGGTTTAAGAGTGTTCTTATGATTTTGTATCCCGCAATTTCTATATCTACCACATGTTTTGAATTGTATATTCTGTCAACTGCCACTTTCTTGCAGTTACGATATGCTTTATTTAGTTTCTCAGGTAGATAGCTCATCAAATCCCCCTTGAAGGAGCCATCTAAGATTTCAGCCTCATACTCTAAGAATACCTTGCTACATTCATCAATGAGTTTACCGATAATTACAGATCTTAAATAGGCTATTTGTTCATTACTGTCTGTAACTGAATCTCTAATATCTCTAGCTCTTGAAAGTTGCTTGTCATCAAGAAATTCTTCCATAATCCCTAGAATCTCACTTTTTGTAATGATGTTTAACTTGTGTGCATCTTCCAAATCCATCATTTGATAACAAATGTCATCAGCGGCTTCAAGTAAATAGACCAAAGGGTACCTAGCATATTCGGTGTGTTCTTCCGAAAGAGACTTAATCCTCAAATCATTAGCAATCCGTTTGTAGCTTTCTTTTTCAGACTCGAAAAATCCAAATTTAGATTTAGTACCTGCTAATTTAGACTCGTAGGGGTATTTGACTATTGATGCTAGCGTACTATATGTCATTGCAAAACCTCCCTCACGCCTTCCTTTAAACTGATGTGTTAGTAATCGAAAAGCATTTGCGTTTCCTTCATAGTGTATAACATCATTCCAAATTTCTTCACTAACTAACGGTTTTATTTTTCGACCTTCACCTTCTGAAAAGAAGGTTGATATGGCTTTCTCGCCAGAGTGTCCAAATGGAGGATTTCCTAAATCATGTGCTAAGCATGCAGCAGCTACAATGGCTCCGAGTTCTTGAACCAATTCAAAATCTTTAAGTTCTTTTCTTTTTGATAAACTAGAAGAAATCCTTTCACCTAGAGATCTCCCCACACATGCCACTTCTAGACTATGCGTAAGTCTGTTGTGTACAAACACGCTTCCAGGAAGTGGGAAAACTTGTGTCTTGTTTTGTAATCTTCTAAATGGTGGCGAGAATATCAGTCGATCAAAGTCGCGCTGAAACTCAGTTCTGTTTGAATCGTTTGATGTATGCCTGTCTTCTAAGCCAAACCTTTTATTTGATATTAAATCTCTCCAATTCATAGTGTAATCTTGTTTTATTCTTCTAAGCCGAGGAATATATCGTTATCTTTCAATTTATTAACGGCTAAATATATAAAATTAAGCCGTATTTCTCTATTTTAGCTAATTCAAATATATTAAATAAGAAACATGAAAATCAAGATAAAGAATCTA
Source organism: Bacteroides sp. (assembly GCA_030151635.1). Classification (GTDB taxonomy): domain Bacteria; phylum Bacteroidota; class Bacteroidia; order Bacteroidales; family Bacteroidaceae; genus Bacteroides_E. Next base: position 20,713 of record JASLDF010000226.1, read on the forward strand.
TCAAAACACGCACTTCCTCAATATTCAACACCTTTATCGGCAGGAATGGACATTCGTGCCAATCTTACCGAAACAGTAACAATTGCTCCTCTGGAGCGCAAGTTAATTGATACTGGACTGTTTTTGGCTATCCCAGAAGGATTTGAAGTGCAAATACGTCCTAGAAGTGGTTTGTCAATTAAGCATGGAATAACAATTCTTAATTCTCCAGGAACAATCGACGCAGATTATCGTGGAGAAATTAAAGTTGTCCTAGCTAATATCTCAAATGAACCCTTTGTAGTTAATGATGGAGATCGTATTGCTCAAATGGTGGTGGCTAGATATGAACAAGCATCTTGGGAAGCTGTCGAAGAATTAGATGAAACTGAACGCGGAGCGGGAGGTTTTGGTCATACTGGAAAAATGTAGTTATGAAAAAACAACTGAATATTATATGGCTAGTTGCTTTAGCCCTTTGTGTTAATCTACCAGCTTTTGGTCAGGTTTTGGAAAAGGGCGATTTGGCAAAACCATTATTAGATATCATTTCGCAGAATCAACCTGAAAATAGATATAAATACTATTTTTACGAAGGTGTTTCTCAAAAGAGTTTAGGTAATTCGGACGCTGCTTTTGAGCTTTTTAGTCACTGCCTTTCTCTTGATAGTAATCGGGTCGAGGCATATTATGAGTTAGGTAGCCTTCAGATGACAATGAAGAATTACCCATTGGCTATTCAGCATTTTGCCAAAGCTACAGAGTTAGATAGTTTGAATTATTGGTACAATGAAGCCTATTTCTTTGCACTCTATAGTCAGCCTGAGATGAATAATGAAGCGATTGGTCAATTGGAGCGAATGTCAAATCGTTTTCCAGACAAATTGCCTATACAGTTTCAGTTACTTGAATTGTATAATCAATCGAATGAATATGATCGTTTAGTATCTCTTTTAAATAAGTTGGAAGAGAAGTTAGGAAAAAGTGAACAGTTTAGCATGCAAAAGTTCTCTGCCTATATTGATATGGGTGATGAACGTAGTGCGTTTAATGAAATTGAAAAATTAGTCAGTGCTTACCCCAACGATGTAAGATACCAAGTCATTATGGCTAATCTCTATATTTCACTTGATAAATTTAAACCTGCAGGTAAGCTGCTAGATAAGGTTTTGAAAGCAGAACCAGATAACCCTTTAGCGCTATTTACACTTGCCGAGTATTATGATAAAACTGGACAAGAAGAGAAGTATCTAAATCAAATCCGTAAAGTTATTTTAGATCCAAATCAAGGTACTGAATTGAGGCTGAATTTGATTAGACAATACATTGTTAAAGTTGAGTCGGATTCAAAGGTAGTTATCCCTCTTTTTGAAGAAGCAATGATTGCTATGCCAGAAGATGATCAAGTTCCACTGCTTTATACTCAATTCCTATACTCCATAAATGAACAACCCAAAGCGAAGCCAGCTTTAGAACGTGTCTTAGAGATCGATGCTTCTAATACAGCTGCACGTTTAATGTTGTTAGGCTTAGCTGTTCGAGAGAATGATTACCTTGCTGTAATCGAGATTTGTAAAGAGGGGGTTATTGCTTCTCCACAAACATTAGAATTTCATTATTACTTGGCAATTGCTTATAATCAGGCAAAAGAACCAAATCTGGTGTTGAGTACGATTGATAAAGCTCTTCAATATGTTGATGAGTCTACTCCTAGCGATTTGACATCTGATTTCTATGCCATTCAAGGTGATGTTTATCATGAGTTAGGTGATTATAAGAAGTTATATGAGTCGTACGATAAAGCATTATCCTATTCATCTTCTAACTTGGGTGTACTCAATAACTATGCTTATTACTTATCTGTTCAGAGAAAAGATTTAAACAAGGCAGAGGTTATGAGTAAGAAAACTGTTGATGCCGAACCTAAAAATGCAACATTCTTAGATACTTATGCTTGGATATTGTTTGAATTAAAAAGATATGCTGAAGCTAAGATATACATTGAACAAGCGTTGGAAAATGGCGGAGATGTGAGTGGTGTGATTATTGAACATGCAGGAGATGTATATTATATGCTTGGTGAAAAAGAAAAAGCTATGGAGCTTTGGCTAAAAGCGGACACGCTAGATGGCGGAGGACCGAAGCTAAAGCAAAAAATTAAACGAGGAAAGTTTATTCAATAATAATCAAAGATGAACTCCAGAATTACTCCTATTATAGTATGCTTGTTTTTTTTCTCGATTCTCCTCACTTCTTGTGTAAGTTCGAGAGGGTTTAATGCTCATGGTGAATTCATAACTTCTAAATTAGAAATGAAGGTTCCGCGAGGCGAAGAATTTCAAGGTGCCGATAAAATTAATGGGGTTGTGCGTATGTACAAATCCGATTTTATACGTATCTCTTTTAGAGCTCCGGTGGTTCGAAGTGAAATGTTTGTTATTGAATATACAAAGAGCCAGTTGGTATTAGTAAATAGAATGAATAAAATGTACTCTGTAGTACCTATAGATGAATTGGAATCTTTGCAACAGCGTGGCATTCATTTGCTCTCTTTTGAAGAAATGGAAAGCTTATTTAAACAAGCAGTACTGAGTCGAAGTTCAAGAAGATTAACTTCGCATCAATTGGGACTTGATGTATTGCCAGCTTCTAAAATAGAACTTTCTAAATTTTCTAATGCTGTGTTTAAGTCTGATTCTTTGAAAATTCCGAATCGTTATGTCCAAGTAGATGTACTTGAATTCTATGATAATTTATTTAAGAACTAACGCAGGTTGGTTCTTGTCTCCCTATGATAGTTGAGTCTTCTTTGAAAGAAGACTGAGTTCTCTTTGAAAGGAGACAGTGTTCTGTTTCAAAGAACAAAGCAACCCTTCTGTAATATGTTACAGAAGGGTTGCTTTATTAGTAACGTATGGTGTGAAATTGGAAACATAATTGTTATTTAGAATTTTAGATTGTCTAGCAGCTCAATGTATCTAACCAATGCATCTTCTATTTCTTTAAGTTCAATGTATTCGTCTGCTGTATGTGATCTTCCAGAAAAGCCGGGTCCAATTTTAATTGAGTTGAATGGCATTAATGCTTGATCTGATAACGTAGGTGAACCATATGGTTTCATTCCAAGGTCTTTGAATCTATCGAATATCGGATGTTCTAAATCAAGCATCGACGAATTTAATCGAGTAGATCTCGGTTTAATCTCCGCTTTCGTGTTTTTCTGAATGATATCGAGTAACTCCTGATTCGTGTAGCAGCCATTTCCCCTTACATCTACGACAAAAGTACACCGGTCAGGAACTACGTTATGTTGTGTTCCTGCATTGATTTGTGTTACACTCATTTTAACTTCTCCTAAGAAGGGAGATACCTTTTTGAATTTGTAGGTTCTAAACCATTCCAAGTCGGAAAGTGTCAAATTGATTGCATTTATCCCTTCGTTTCTAGCTGCATGTCCCGATTTACCAATTGATGTTCCATCCAATACCATTAATCCTTTTTCGGCAACAGCAGGTTCCATATTTGTGGGTTCACCGACTATGGCTAAATCAATTGGGGGTAGGCATTCTAAGGCTTTTGCAATGCCATTCTCACCACTAATTTCTTCTTCTGCTGATGCACAAAAAATGACGTTGTAGTTTTGTTTGTCAATGAGTTCTAGAGCTGTGAGTAATAAGCAAACTAAACTAGCTCCTGCATCATTACTTCCTAAGCCATATAGCTTGCCATCAATAATAGCAGGGCAGTATGGGTCTTTTGTCCACGTGCTTCCTGGTTTTACAGTATCTATATGTGAATTAAGTAAAAGAGTGGGTTTGTCTTTTAGGTGTTTTGTGTTTCTAAGGATTATGTTATTCCCAATTCTTTCAACAGAATTTGCTCTCTCGGCGAGGTATCTATATATAAGGTCTGCTACTCGGTCTTCTTCACGACTGAAGGATTGAATTTCGATCATTTTGCTCAATAAATCTACTGCTTCGTTGAGTTTGTTCTTATTTTTCATTTGTTTTCTATTTTGTGCAAAG
>JASLDF010000072.1 GCA_030151635.1 Bacteroides sp.
CGGTTGGGCAGTTGAAAAAATGAGTAAATCGATGTTCAACGTGGTTAATCCAGATATGATTGTGGATAAATATGGTGCTGATACACTTCGTATGTACGAAATGTTCTTAGGACCATTGGAGCAATCAAAACCATGGGATACGAATGGTATTGATGGTGTATATCGTTTTATCAATAAGTTCTGGGGGCTATTTTTTGATCGCCAAGGGCAATCTCTAATTGAAGATGCTCCTGCAACTAAGGATGAGTTGAAATCATTACATAAATTGATTAAGAAAATTTCGGAAGACATTAATAACTTCTCATACAATACATCGGTTAGTGCATCTATGATTTGCATTAATGAATTGAGTGGATTAAAATGTCATAAGAAAGAAATATTAGAACAACTGACAATAATCTTGTCGCCGTTCATTCCTCACGTGTGTGAAGAGTTGTGGAATGTTTTAGGACACTCGACTTCTATCTGTGTTGCAACATGGCCAGAGTTCAAAGAAGAGTATCTAAAAGAAGATGTCATCAACTATAGCATATCGTTTAATGGAAAATCTCGCTATAACATGGAATTTGCTTCTGATGCTAGTCGAGATGAAATTCAAAAAACAGTGATGGATGATGAGCGAACTGGGCGCTGGTTAGAGGGGAAAACCCCGAAGAAGGTAATAATTGTGCCGGGCAAGATTGTAAACATCGTTTTTTAAATTAACTTTAGATAAGTCAAGTATTTACTTGGCTTATCTTCGTTTTAGACCTAATATTAAATTTAATAGATATGACCGAAACACACTCTAAGATTGATTGGTTACGTACCGGAAGGGACTATCTCTTCATTGCGTTTGGAATTTTGTGCTATGCATTTGGATGGGCAGTATTCTTGTTGCCTTATAACATTACCATGGGAGGAACCGCGGGTGTTGCATCACTAGTCTTCTTTTCCACCGGTTTCCCAATTCAAATTACCTATCTTTTGATTAATGTAGTGTTGCTGTTTTTTGCTACTCGAATTTTAGGTAAGCAATTTGCCATACGAACTGTTTGGGGGGTAATGATTGTTACAATAGCTGTTTGGGCTGCGCAAGAAGTGTTTAAAAATGCTGATGGTACTGTAATGCAGTTATTGGGGCAAAACGAAGGATTCATGGCTACAATTATTGGCGCATCATTGTGTGGTTTTGGTTTAGGTGTTGTCTTCATTAATAATGGTAGTACGGGTGGTACAGATGTGATAGCCGCTATAATTAATAAATATAGAGATATTTCATTAGGACGTGTAATCCTCTTTTTTGACTGTATCATTGTCTCTTGTAGCTATTTTATTTTCCACGATTGGAAGGTGGTTTTAATGGGATACATTACGCTTTTTGTGGTTACCAGTGTACTAGACTTAGTAGTGAATAGTGCTCGTCAATCGGTTCAGTTCTTTATCTTCTCAAAAGAGCATCAGAAAATTGCCGATCGAATTATGAAAGATACTGGACGTGGTGTTACGGTAATTAATGGTCAGGGCTGGTACAGTAAACATGATGTAAAGGTTTTGATGGTTCTTGCTAAAAAAAGCCAATCTATATTTATCTTTAGGCTCATTAAAGACATAGATCCAGATGCATTTATATCTCAAAGCTCTGTTATAGGTGTCTATGGACAAGGTTTTGATAAGATTAAAGTAAAATAGATGAAGAAGAAAATAGTATTTGCAACGCATAATGTGCACAAGTTACGTGAGGTATCGGCCTTATTAAAAGAAAATTTTGAAGTAGTAGGATTGACTGATATTGGTTGTATGGAAGATATTCCAGAAACAGCAGATACTTTTGCTGGAAATGCACGAATTAAATCCGAGCATGTTTATAAGAATTACGGATTGAGTTGTTTTTCGGATGACAGTGGTCTTGAGGTGGAGGCTCTGAATGGTGCTCCAGGCGTGTATTCTGCCCGTTATGCAGGCGAAGCACACAATGACACTGCAAATAATGAAAAGCTTCTGCAAGAACTAAAAGGTGTTGAAAATCGCAAGGCTAGGTTTAGAACTGTTGTTTCTCTTATTGTGGAAGGAAATGAAACTACGTTCGAAGGCTTTGTAGAGGGAACTATCTTAGAAACTCCTCGAGGTCAACATGGTTTTGGTTATGATCCGTTGTTTCAACCTATGGGTTACAGTCAGTCATTTGCAGAATTGGGCGATGAGGTGAAAAATACCATAAGCCACCGTGCACGTGCGATTCAAAAATTAGTTGCTTATTTGCAAAATCTTTAAATTACGAATGTCTATTTCTCAAGAAATATGGACCTTTGTCGACGAACATAGGTCTTCTGATGTGGTCAAACTTTTATTCTCTAAAAATGGATTAGAAGGAGATGACCTAAAGTTTGCTGTGAGACAAATTGAAGGCTACCAATACGCCTTAAAGAAAATCCCTTCGTGGAGTGAAAATAAACGCTTAATATATCCGTTGCACCTTTCTTTGGAGCAATGCTCTTCAGAACTGACGGCTCGTTATAAAATGGGACTAACTAGTGGTGAGTCCATGATTGATTTAACGGGAGGTTTTGGGGTAGATTGCTATTTTCTAGCTCAGAACTTCAAATCGGCTACTTATCTAGAACGAAGCGAGTACCTTGCAGAAGTGGTTGCAGAAAATTACAAAACACTTCAGGCAGATCATATTAATTGTATTTATGGCGATTCTACCGTTTATTTAAAAGAAACGACTCCTGTAGATTTTATTTTTATTGATCCAGCAAGGAGAGGCACAGATGGTGGGAAGCTGATATCTATTGCAGATTGTGAACCAAATGTTGTTGAGTTGATTGATTTATTTCGCCTTAAAACGAAGAAATTGCTCATTAAACTTTCTCCGATGCTTGATATCAGTAAAGCCTTGACCGAGTTGCAGAATATTGGTGAAATACATGTAGTAGCTGTTGATAATGAATGCAAAGAATTACTGTTTTTACTCGATTTTGAGTCGGATATTCAAACTGAATGCAAAATTATTTGTGTTAATTTGCACGCAAAAGGTAGAATAGAGCGTTTCGATTTTAGAACAAGCGAGGAGAGAGAGGCGGTTGCAATATCTACCGCAACGTTGGGTAAGTATTTATACGAACCAAACGCAACAATCTTGAAAGCTGGAGCTTTTAATTTGATATCGGAACGTCTAGCTCTTCAAAAATTACACATGAATAGTCACCTATATACTTCAGGGGAATTGGTAGAAGATTTTCCTGGACGTACTTTTGAGGTAATAGCTGTTTATGGATTTGATAAGAAATCGATAAAGGCACTAAAGACTACTGTAGATAAAGCAAACATCAGTATTCGTAACTTTCCTGCGACAGTCGATAGCCTTCGCAAGAAATTGGCGATAAAGGATGGGGGTGAGGATTATCTTTTTGCTACTACCTTGAATAACGGTGATAAAGCCATTATTCATACACGTAAACCAAACTTGTAATATGTTTCTAGACCTTGTATTTATTATTGGTGGTTTGCTACTTATTCTATATGGAGCAAACTGGTTAACAGATGGTGCATCTGCACTATCGTTGAAATTTTCTATTCCACCTATTGTAGTAGGGCTTACAGTGGTTGCTTTTGGTACCTCTAGTCCAGAATTAGCTGTAAGTGTGGCATCGGCTTTAAAAGGCAGTGCCGATTTAGCAGTTGGTAATGTGGTGGGTAGTAATATATTTAATACGCTCTTAATTGTAGGGTGTACAGCTGTGATTGCTCCAATTGCCGTAGCGAATAATACAATGAAAAAGGAAATTCCTTTTGGTATTTTAGCTTCTTTGGCTCTGTTTTTTTTAATATCTGATGTTTGGTTAGATGGTGCCGATCATGATGTTCTATCTCGTGCAGATGGCTTGATTCTACTGCTATTCTTTTCCATTTTTATGGCTTATGTACTGGCAATTAGTAAACACCCTTCGTCGTCTGCTGATGAAGTTGCTGAGTTGGATGCAAACATGAAGCTCTGGAAGTGCATTTTGTTAATTATAATTGGACTAACAGGGCTTGTTGTGGGAGGAAATCTCTTTGTGTCGGGTGCTAGTAACGTAGCTCGTGCAATGAATATTAGTGAATCTGTAATAGGATTAACATTGGTCGCAGGAGGTACTTCGTTACCTGAATTAGCGACATCAGTTGTGGCTGCAATAAAGAAGAAACCAGGATTGGCAATTGGCAATGTGGTGGGAAGTAACCTATTTAACATCTTCTTTGTGTTGGGTATAAGTGCCACGATAACCCCTTTAAATATCTCTGGAATTTCTGTATTTGATATTCTAGTAATGGTTATATCTAGCATTTTACTCTTTGTTGTAGCGCTTTGTTACGGTAAACGAACGATTACTCGTGTAGAAGGAATCATCTTTATACTATTATACTTTGCTTATATAATTTACTTGGTAAGAGGGTTGTAGGTCCTTGTGTTTATTTTTTCGAAAGTGGCTGTATGTTTATATATCTCTTTTTTTGAGTATCTTTGCCACACAAAATTGGAATTATGTCTATTGAAATAAAGAAAATATCGACTAAGAAAGAACTAAAAAAGTTTATTCGCTTTAATTATGAGCTTTATAAGGAAAATCCTTACTCTGTTCCCGACCTTTACGATGATATGATTAAAACGCTTACGGATAAAAATGCAGCATTTGAATTTTGCGATGTTGCTTTCTTTTTGGCTTATAAAGGCGATGAGATTGTAGGACGTATTGCTGGGATTATTAATAGAAAAGCGAATGAAATTTGGAATCAACAGAAAGTTCGTTTCGGTTGGATAGACTTTATAAATGATGAAAAGGTTTCTGAAGCTCTTTTGAAAGCAGTTGAAGATTGGGGAAAAGACCAAGGCATGGATACTATTCATGGACCACTTGGTTTTACAGATTTTGATGCTGAAGGAATGCTTGTTGAAGGTTTTGATGAGTTGGGTACAATGGCTTCAATTTATAATTATCCTTATTATCCAAAACACTTAGAGAAGTTTGGATATGAGAAAGATGTAGATTGGGTTGAATTTAAGATATATATTCCCGATGAAATTCCTGAAAAGCACAGAAGAATTTCGGAGATTGTTATGAAGAAATATAAACTTGAAATTTTAAAGTTCACTTCTAGTAAGCAATTAGCTACGGAGTATGGACAAGAGATTTTTGAGTTGATGAATGAGGCATACCAGCACTTGTATGGGTATTCTCCTTTATCGCAAAAGCAAATTGATCAATATGTAAAGATGTATATCCCCATTGTTGACTTACGTATGATAACTCTTATTGTAGATGAGAATAAGAAGTTAGTTGCAGTAGGTTTATCAATGCCATCTTTGTCTGAAGCACTTCAAAAAGCAAAGGGTAAGTTACTTCCTTTTGGTTGGTATCATCTTTTGAAGGCTTTATTTTTTAAGAAACGAGCAAAAATGTTAGATTTGCTACTTGTTGCAGTTAAACCAGAATATCAAAATAAAGGTGTTAATGCCTTGCTATTCTATGATTTAATTCCGATATATAAA
>JASLDF010000073.1 GCA_030151635.1 Bacteroides sp.
TTTGTGTTTTCATTGAAAGTATAACTCACTCCATCAATAGAAACCAGAAAATTATGATTTCTACTTTTTACACTTAGTTTAATATCCACATTGTCTTGTATAACAAATGGACGTACATTTAAGCTGTGAGGTGCAATTGGAGTTATTAGTAAGGTTTGTGAATTGGGTTCTATAATAGGCCCCCCAACACTTAACGAATAGGCTGTAGATCCTGTTGGTGTGCTAATAATTAACCCATCGGATTGATAGGTCGATAGGTAAGAGTTATTGACATGAGTTTCTATTGAAATCATTGAGGCATCGTCTCTTTTTAATACTGCAATTTCATTGAGAGCAAATGGACGTTTAATTTTCTCGCCATTACAGTTTAAGTGTAAAACACATCGATTATCGATGGTGTAGTTCTTCGTGTAAATATCATCGATGATGTCATCGATTTCGAATGGTGAGTTGTTTGCAACAAATCCTAACCGCCCAGTATTAATTCCAATAATGGGTATTTCACGGCTACCTACACAGCGTGCTGCATTTAAAAATGTACCATCACCTCCAACGCTAATAACGACATCTGCAGTAAAATCATTTTCATCAAATAATTCGATTTCACTTATATCGGCTTTCAAAAGGGTATGAATACTGTTATAATAATCTTTAGCCATCTTAATCTTAGCACTGCGTTCTTGCAGCGCATTGATTAAGTTTTCTGTGTAGATTATTTTTTCTCCTTGATAGTTGTTACCTATGATGGCAAATTCCATAATTTATAGTCCTTATGCTTGCAAAAATGCTATTTTTTTTTCTATTTACACCTTCTTATCACTAATATTTGTAATTTTGTCTACAAACATATTATTGTAATGTAATGACTAAGTTAAGCGTAAATATAAACAAAATTGCTACACTACGAAATTCTCGTGGTGGAGTGGTTCCCAGTGTGGTCCAGGTGGCCAAAGATTGTGAGCGTTTTGGTGCCGATGGAATTACAGTTCATCCTCGTCCAGATGAACGTCACATTACTCGTAAAGATGTGTATGACTTGCGTCCTGTAATCTCGACTGAATTTAATATTGAAGGATACCCTTCTCCTGAATTTATCGATATGGTTCTAAGCGTGAAGCCACATCAAGTAACTTTGGTGCCAGATACACCAACTCAACTTACATCTAACAGTGGTTGGGATACAAAATCTAATCTTACATTCTTGTCAGAAATTTTGGATGAGTTTAATCGCTCTGGGATTCGAACTTCTGTTTTTGTAGACACTACTGCTCAAAATATTGAGTATGCAGCGAAAGCGGGTGCAGATCGAGTTGAGTTATATACTGAACCATATGCGACAGATTACGTTAAGAGTCCAGAGTTAGCAATTGCTCCATTTATCGAGGCAGCCAAATTGGTTAAAAGTTTAGGAATGGGGTTGAATGCGGGACACGATTTGAGTCTAATTAATTTAAATTATCTATACAAAAACATTCCATGGTTGGATGAGGTTTCTATTGGGCATGCTTTAATTGCAGATGCTTTATACCTAGGACTAGAAAAAACCATTCAGGAGTATAAAAAATGTTTATCAGAATGAATATCTTATTATCACTAGCCCAAGTGGCTTCAAGCCAAGTTGATGCTTTAGTATCAGAATCGGAAAACTTAGTAGAAGTTGTTCCAGAACAAATGAATCTTATTTCAATGGCCGCTAAAGGTGGCTGGATTATGATTGTCCTAGGACTGTTATCTCTTGTTTGTTTTTATATTTTATTTGAACGTCTATATGTTATTCGTCAGGCTAGAAAAAATGCTCCTGAATTTATGAATAAAATCAAAGATGATATTCTTCGTGGTGATATTGACGATGCAATTAAATATTGTGATTCTGAAAACACCCCTGTTGCAAGAATGATTAAAAAAGGTATAACTCGTTTGGGAAGACCTATTTCTGACGTTCAAACTGCGATTGAGAATACGGGTAATTTCGAGGTTGCTAAATTAGAAAAAGGACTGAATGTTGTGGCTACAATTGCCGGTGGTGCTCCTATGATTGGTTTCTTGGGAACGGTTACGGGTATGGTGCGCGCATTCTATCAAATGTCATCTGCGGGTAACAACATTGATATTTCTCTTTTATCAGGAGGTATTTATGAAGCTATGATTACCACAGTAGGTGGACTTGTTGTTGGTATTATTGCAATGTTTGCTTATAACTACTTGGTTTCACTAATCAATGGTGTTGTAAATAATATGGAGTCTAAAACGATGGACTTTATGGATTTGTTGAATGAACCAGCTTCAAAATAAAACAGAATGTGATGTTAAAACGTAGAACTAAAATATCGCCAAACTTTAGCATGGCCTCAATGACCGATGTGATTTTCTTGTTGTTAATATTCTTCATGATTACATCGACTATTGTTTCTCCAAATGCTATTAAAGTTTTGCTACCTCAAGGTAAACAGCAAACTTCCGCTAAGCCTTTGACTCGTGTGGTTATCGATAAACAGCTTAATTTTTATGCTGGTTTTGGTAATCAAAAAGAGCAAAAGATCGCTGTGGCAGAATTGGCTACCTTTTTACAGGAGTGTGCTTTAAAAGAACCTGAAATGTACATCGCTTTATATGCAGACGAGACTGTTCCATATAGTGAAATTGTGAAGGTTCTTAATATCGCTAACGAAAATCATTTTAAAATGGTGTTAGCAACACGCCCTTTAGATAGAAAATAACATGGATAAAGATAATAAAGGAACATATATCGGTTTGGTGGCCACATTCATTATCCACCTTATCTTAATACTATTTTTAGTGTTTGCCTATTTTACTATAGCTGAACCTGAAGAGGAGAGTGGTGTTCCTATCGTTATGGGTGTTGAAGACTTTGCTCGTGGTGGTGAAAAAGTGGCTCAATTTATAGAAGTTGAAGCTATGAAAACTCCTCCTCCACCTGTAGTTCCTAAGGTTACTACTCCTGAAGTGGAAGAAGATATCATCACTCAAGACGAAGAAGAAACTGTGGCTATTAAGCCTAAAAAAGAGAAAGCTCCTAAAAAGGAAATTAAAGTCAAAGAGGTAGTTGTTCCTAAAAAAGAGGTAAAACAACCTCCAGTTAAGCCTCAAGAACCACAAAAAACGCCCGAAGAAATTGCTGCCGAGAAAGCGAAAGCCGAAGCTGCTCGAAAAGAAAAAGAGCGTAAAGAGATGGAGGCTGCTGCTCGATTAAAAGTCGCAAATTCATTTGGTAAAGGTGCACAAATGTCAAGTAATAATACTGGAACTGAAAAAGCGAAAGATGGGGTTACTGATGTTGTGTCATCGGGTGTTTCTTCTGGTAATCAAAGTGGATATGGAACATTTGACCTTGGTGGACGTTCTTTAGGTAAAGGCGGGTTGCCAAGACCTGTGTATACTGTACCAGAAGAAGGTAAAGTTGTTGTATCTATAACTGTTAATCCTCAAGGAAAAGTGATTGAAACTCGTGTTCATCAGTCAAGTGATACAATGAATGCCAAATTGCGAAAAGCTGCAGAAGATGCGGCGAAGAAAGCGCAATTTAACTCAATTTCTGGGTTAGATAATCAAGCAGGAACAATCACTTATCATTTTAAACTTAAATAATTAGAACTATGGTATATTTATTTCTAGCAAATGGATTTGAAGATGTAGAAGCTGTTGCTTCTATGGATATCTTACGAAGAGCAGATATCGAACTTACTACTGTTAGTATTACTAAAAATAAAACAGTGTTAAGTGCACATAATGTTCCGATGATTGCTGATGCTTTATTCGAAGAATGTTCTTTTGATAAACTGGAAGCTATTGTTTTTCCTGGTGGAATGGGTAATGCCGAAGGTTTGTCTGCGCATGAAGGTGTGAAAAAACTTTTGTTTAAGTATAAAGATACACCGGCCTATTTGGCTGCTATTTGTGCATCTCCTATGGTATTTGGTAAATATGGTTTATTAGATCATAAAAATGCTGTAATCTACCCTGGTATGGAGTCGCATTTAGGTGATGCTATTTATAATGATAAAGATTTTGTTGTAGTAGATGGTAATATGGTGACTGGTAAAGGTCCTGCTGCATCGATTCCTTTTGCTTTTAAATTAGTAGAATTATTGAAAGGCAAAGAGATGGTGTTGTCCATCAAAAAAGCAATGTGTTTTGAATAAGAAAGCCATAATCATAGTTGCCGGTGGTAAAGGCACACGAATGAATTCATTATTGCCTAAACAGTACATCTGTTTAGGCAATAAACCTATATTAATGCATACGATTTCTCGTTTTTATGAGATAGATGCTACTTTTAAATTGATCGTTGTATTGCCTTTTGAAGATCATCAGTTTTGGAAAGAGTTGTGTGAAAACCATAACTTCACAATCCAACATGAATTAGCTAAAGGTGGTGAAACTCGATTCGAATCCGTCAAGAATGGCTTGGCTTGTCTTGATAGTCAAGAATGGGTGGCCATACATGATGGGGTACGACCTTTTGTTTCTAAAGATGTTGTGGAGCGTTGTTTCTCAGAAGTTTTAGTGTCTGGAGCGGCTATTCCAGTTTTATCTGTTTTCGATACATTAAGGAGTATCAGCCTAAATGAAACTGTTGATCGTTCGGATTATTGTTTGGTACAAACACCTCAGGTTTTTTCCACTTCGCTACTACTGAAAGCATACAGCCAGCCTTTTAATGAGATGTTTACTGATGATGCTTCTGTTGTGGAAGCACTAGGTCAGAGAGTAACTTTAGTTGAAGGAAACCGAGAGAATATAAAATTAACTACCCCATTTGATTTGAAAATAGGAGAGGTCTTATTGCATGATTGATTTATCGACTCGTGACATAAAATTTTTACCAGGCGTTGGTCCCCAACGTGCAGAAATCTTGAATAAAGAATTGCAAGTCTATTCTCTTCATGATTTTATTTATTATTTCCCATATAAGTATGTAGATCGTAGTAAGGTATATACGGTTTCCGAATTGTCTGGATCCATGCCTTATGTGCAATTGCGTGGTGTAATCAAAGCCTTTAGAGAGGTTGGAGAAGGAAGAACCAAACGTCTTGTTGCAAACTTTACTGACGGAACAGGATTTATCGAATTGGTCTGGTTTAGAGGTACTAAGTATGTTGCTTCGACTATAAAATTGAATCAAGAATATCTTATTTTTGGTAAGCCAACAGAATTTAATGGACAAATGAATATTGCACATCCCGATATGGAGTCGGCAGATGATGTAAATATTTCATCCATGGGGTTGAAGCCATATTACAACACCAGTGAAAAAATGAAACGCAGGTCAATGACTTCTCAAACTCTTGAGAAGTTAATGAAATCTGCGATGGAGTTGTTGAAAGAGCCGATTCCTGAAACGCTTCCTCCTTATCTTATTAAAAGATATAGACTGATGTCTTTACATGAGGCTCTTCATAATATTCATTTTCCAAAGGATCCTCAAGCTTTAAGAGATGCAGAGCATCGTTTGAAATTTGAAGAGTTATTCTACATTCAATTGGGGATTTTGAATTTGAGTACGGAGAGAAAAAATAAGTACAGAGGAATTCCTTTTCCCAAAATAGACTATTTTTTCAATACTTTTTTTCATAATAATCTTCCTTTTGAACTGACAAATGCTCAGAAAAGAGTACTCAAAGAGATTCGAAAAGATGTGGGGTCTGGCATACAAATGAATAGACTGTTGCAGGGAGATGTTGGTAGTGGTAAAACATTGGTGGCTTTGATGGTGATGTTAATTGCATTAGATAATAATTGTCAAGCTTGTATGATGGCTCCTACTGAAATTCTCGCAACTCAACATTTTGCTACAATTCAGGAATTTTTGCAAGGTATTAATATTCGAGTCGAGTTATTGACAGGCTCTTCTAAAAAGAAAGATAGGGAGCGTATACTTTCAGGATTGCTGACTGGAGAAGTCAATATAGTGATTGGTACTCATGCTCTAATTGAGGGAACTGTTGTATTTAAAAACTTAGGGATGGCGATTATTGATGAGCAGCATCGGTTTGGGGTAGAACAGCGAGCAAGGTTGTGGGTCAAGAATGAAAATCCTCCACATATACTTGTGATGACTGCCACACCGATTCCTAGAACTTTAGCTATGACATTGTATGGAGACTTAGATGTTTCTATAATTGATGAACTACCTCCAGGGCGTAAACCCATACGTACGATCCATCATTATGATAGTAAGAAAAAAGAGCTTTATCAACGCATAACTACTGAGCTTCAATTGGGACGACAAATCTATTTTGTATATCCTTTAATTGAAGAGAGTGAAAAAATTGACCTTAAGAATCTTGAAGATGGTTATGAACAGGTACAAGCTGCATTCCCAGATTGTAAAGTGGTTAAGGTGCATGGTAAGATGAAACCTGCAGAGAAAGAAGAACAAATGAACTTATTTGCCTCTGGTAAAGCTGAGATAATGGTTGCTACTACCGTAATTGAAGTTGGGGTGAATGTTCCTAATGCTTCTGTTATGGTCATTGAAAATGCGGAACGTTTTGGATTGTCTCAATTACACCAACTGCGAGGTCGAGTTGGGCGTGGTGCCGATCAATCTTATTGTATTCTGGTAACTGGATATAAACTTTCTGATGTTACTCGCAAACGTATTCAAATTATGGTTGACTCTAACGATGGTTTTGAAATTGCAGAGGCCGATTTGAAGTTAAGAGGTCCTGGTGACATTGAAGGAACGCAGCAAAGTGGTGTCGCCTTCGATCTTAAAATAGCGAATATTGCTAAAGATGGGCAACTCCTACAATATGTGCGAAACATTGCTGAAGATATTTTAACAAATGATCCGGAACATCAACTTCCCGAGAATGCTATTTTGTGGAGGCAGCTCCATAATATGAATAACAAATCCCAGAATTGGAGAGTTATAAGTTAAAAAGTATCGAAAAGTGGCACGAAACATAAAATATATGGTTTAAATCCTTGTATTTCTGTTTAATGTGCTATCTTTGGAACGAAATTATTCTTAAACATCTTGTATCTAATCTTAAAAAATGTTTATATGATTGAAAAAACACTTGTTTTGTTAAAACCTAGCGCGATCCAAAGATCATTGGTAGGCGAGGTTATAACCCGATTTGAGAAAAAGGGTTTAAGAATAGTTGGTATGAAAATGATGCAGCTTGATGATGAAACATTGAGCGAACATTACTCTCATTTATCACAGAAGGAATTTTTCCAACGTGTTAAAGATGCTATGATGGCATGCCCAGTTATTGCTTGTTGCTTTGAAGGGGTTGGTGCGATTGCAGCAGTTCGAAAACTTACAGGCTTAACTAATGGTCGTTTGGCAGAAGCTGGAACCATTCGTGGAGATTATAGCATGAGTTTTCAAGAAAACATTGTGCATGCTTCGGATAGTCCTGAAGCAGCTGAGGTAGAATTAAAACGCTTTTTTAAAGAGAACGAATTATTCTCTTATAAACAAGTAACTTTTGATTTCCTTTATGCCAATGATGAATTTTAAAATGATACAACACTAGAAATTACATCCAATGAATTTTAAGTCACTTCACGTTACATTTATAGTTTTACTTGCTTCTTTTGGAGTTAATGCGTCTGTTAATGCGCAAGATTTGATTGCACGTCAGGCACCAATTGATAAAAAATTAAGTACTGTTGATTCTCTTACACTACAAAGACAAATTGAATCTGAGAGGGATCTATATCCAGCTTTAGATTTATATGCGAATTGGTCTAGTGCATCTGTGCATAACTATGCTGGTGTTTCTATTCCAAACCAATATGAAATTGATTTGACTAGCTTTGTAATGCCAACACCAAATACAAGGGTTACATCTAAATTTGGATACCGTTGGAGAAGAATGCACAAAGGTTTAGACATTAAAGTAAACGTAGGTGATCCTATCGTTTCTGCTTTTGATGGTAAAGTCCGTGTGGTTCGTTACGAAAAAAGAGGATATGGAAAATATATCGTTATTAGACACTATAACGGATTAGAAACTATATATGGGCACTTATCTGATCAACTGGTTGTGGAAAATCAAGTAGTTAAAGCTGGTGAGGTTATTGGACTTGGTGGAAACACTGGTCGTTCAACAGGATCGCACTTACACTTTGAAACTCGTTTCTTAGGTATTGCTATTGACCCAGCATTAATGTTTGACTTCCCAAATCAAGATATTGTATCCGATACGTTTACGTTTAAGAAAGCAACTGCTCGTACTGCGGCTAATACAACTGCTGCATATTATAGAGTTAGAAGTGGCGATACATTATCAAGAATCGCAAGTGCTAAAGGTGTTTCGATTCGTACATTGTGTAATTTAAATGGAATCAAATCGACCTCGATCTTAAGACCTGGTCAGATGTTGCGTTGCTATTAATGAATTCAAGATATAATTCAAGAAAGGGTACTTTATAGTTAAAGTGCCCTTTCTTTTTTTATCCATAAATGCTTACCTTTGTGATATAAAAGTATAAAATGGAAGATACTCTCATACAAATAGAAAATGTTGTAGCACAGTGTAGAGATTTATATAAGAATAAACTCCACGACTATGGTGCTGCTTGGCGAATAATGCGCCCTTCTTCTCTGACTGATCAGATATTTATCAAAGCGAATCGAATTAGAAGTCTTCAAACTAAAGGTGTAAATTTAGTAGGCGAAGGTATAAAACCAGAGTTTATAGGTATTGTAAACTATGGGGTTATGGCTCTTATTCAATTGGAGCTTGGGTATTCGGAATCGGATGATTTGACCGTAGATAAAGCGCTCGAATTATATGATTCTCATATTCATGAAGTCATTGAGCTTTTAAAAATTAAGAATCATGATTATGATGAAGCGTGGAGAAATATGCGAATTTCATCTTATGTTGATTTAATTTTAATGAAAATTCATCGTACAAAGCAAATTGAAAGCTTGAATGGTGAAACTCTCGTATCAGAAGGAATTGATGCCAATTACATGGACATGATTAACTATGCGATATTTGGGCTAATCAAGTTAGACTATGAATGAAAAATATTGGGACTTACTTCATAAGGTTCTAGCTAATATCGGTAGGTACATTGTATCTATCGTATTTGTGTTTTCTGGATTTGTTAAAATAATCGATCCATTGGGATTCTATTATAAAGTTCAAGATTATGCAGAGGCTTTTCACTTAACAAGTATTCCCGATTTCTTTCTATTGTCGAGCTCTTTTATGCTCTCCCTACTTGAATTTCTAATTGGTCTGTATTTGTTTTTTGGCGTTCGACGACGAATATCGATTCTTATCGCACTTTCGTTAATGGTGTTTATGACTCCTTTAACTTTTATCTTAGCATTGACTAACCCAATTTCTGATTGTGGTTGTTTTGGTGATGCTGTAGTGATGTCAAATTGGGAGACCTTTGGAAAGAATATTGTGCTATTGGCTATTCTTTTCTATCTGAGAAAACAACGAAATCGTATTGTCCGTTTCTTTAGTATTGAAACCAACTGGATTGTATCTACCTATTGCATCGTTTATATTTTTGCATTAGGTGTGTATTGTTTGTATTTTTTACCAGTATTGGATTTTAGACCTTTTAAGGTTGGTGTGGATGTAGCGAATGCTATGTCTATACCCGAAGGTGCTGAAGAGCCTGTTTATGAGACGATTTTTATTATGGAAAAGGGTGGGAAAACAGCACAGTTCACTTTAGAGAATTATCCAGATAGTACATGGAGTTATGTAGATAGTGAGACGAAGCTGATTTCTGCCGGTTATATCCCTGCAATCCAGAATTTTTCAATATCAGATATAAATACGGGTGAAGATGTTGCAGATTCAATACTTGCTATTCAGAATTACCAATTTATACTGGTAGCACATCGCATTGACGAAGCTGATGATAGTAATATAGATTTAATTAATGAAATTTATGATTATAGTAAGGATAATAATTATAATTTTATCTGTTTAACTTCATCGCCCATTGATGCTATTGAAGAGTGGCAAGATAAGTCTGGTGCTGAGTATCCTTTCTATCAATCGGATGATATAACACTTAAAACAATAATTCGTTCTAATCCGGGACTATTATTACTCAAGGATGGAGTGATTTTTAATAAATGGGATCATCATTCTTTGCCTGACGAGTATGAGCTTAGTGCTCCGCTTGAACAAATTCCTTTGGGAATAATTAAACATAAAAGTACAAAGAACGTTTTGCTTGCTGTAGTAGGATGGTTCTTTGGTCCTTTATTAATCGTTTTTGGTATTGATAAAATTTACCAGCGACGAAAATTAAGAAGACAGAAATAGATTTTTTTTTACAATTAAAATAAATATTAAAATGAGAAAAAACATTGTTGCAGGAAACTGGAAAATGAATAAAAGCCTTCAAGAAGGTATCCAGTTAGCTAAAGACTTAAATGCAGTATTAGCAAACGAAAAACCAAATTGTGATGTAGTAATTTGTACTCCTTTCATTCACCTAGCATCAGTAACTCCATTGGTTGATGGATCGAAAATTGGTGTTGGTGCTGAAGATTGTGCAGATAAAGAATCTGGTGCATACACAGGTGAAGTTTCTGCTTCTATGGTTGCTTCAACTGGTGCTAAATATGTTATCCTGGGTCACTCAGAACGTCGTGCTTACTACCACGAAACATCAGCTACATTAAGTGCAAAAGTTAAACAAGCTTTAGCTAATGGTCTTACTCCACTTTTCTGTATTGGTGAAGTTCTAGAAGAAAGAGAAGCTAACAAGCAAAATGAAGTTGTTAAAGCTCAACTTTCTGAAGCTCTATTTGATCTTTCTGCTGAAGATTTCGCTAAAATCGTAGTTGCTTACGAACCAGTATGGGCTATTGGTACAGGTAAAACTGCTTCAAGTGCTCAAGCTCAAGAAATCCATGCTTACATTCGTTCTGTAATTGCAGACAAATATGGTAAAGAAGTAGCAGACAACACTTCAATTCTTTATGGTGGTAGCTGTAAAGCGTCAAATGCGAAAGAACTTTTTGCTAACCCAGACGTTGATGGTGGTTTAATCGGTGGTGCTTCTTTGAAAGCTGAAGACTTCAAAGGTGTTATCGACGGTTTTAAAGCTTAAGATATAATTAATAAGAACTTGGAGTCTTAGGATTCTAAGTTCTTATTTACAAAATAAAATGTTAAGTATGTATAGGAAATTACTAGCTGGATTTGTGTTCGTTATACTTTGTAGTACAGCTTTGTTTGCTCAAAAAGACATTGTTTCAAGCATCGAGGCTAATGAATTTGGGAAGGGTAAAGTTCGTATTTTTATGGATGCAACTATTGCTAATCTATTAAAATCAACTAAAGTTGACCTAATAGAAAAGGGCGACAAGAAGATGATTAAAACTACAGGCTATCGTGTGCAGATTTTTGCAGGTAACAATACTCGTGAAGCTAAATTACATGCAGAAAGTATTGCGCAAGAGATTCTAGAATATTTTCCAAACTTAACTGTTTATACACCTTTCTTGTCTCCTAGATGGATTTGTAGAGTAGGTGATTTTACGAGTATAGAAGAGGCTGATGCTACTTTACGTAATATTCGCAAATTGAAAAAATTTAAAGAAGTTGCTATTGTCCGCGACCAAATATTAATTCCAATAGAGGAGTAAACATTACTACATGCTTGATAAAGAAAATTTTAGTTCTTTTGAACCAGAAATAGAACAACTAAAAGAACATTATAAAGGTGTTTTAAGTATTCTTGGCGAGAATCCAGAGCGTGAGGGACTTTTGAAAACCCCAGAGCGTGTGGCTAAGGCTATGTTATCTTTGACAAAAGGTTATCGAATGGATCCTACCGAAGTATTGCTTAGTGCAAAATTTAAAGAGGATTACCACCAGATGGTCATTGTGAAGGATATTGATTTCTTTTCAATGTGTGAGCATCATATGCTTCCTTTCTATGGTACAGCTCATGTTGCTTATATTCCGAATGGATATATTACAGGGTTAAGTAAAATAGCTCGTGTTGTTGATATTTTTTCGCATAGATTGCAAGTACAAGAACGTATGACATTACAAATCAAAGAGTGCATTCAAGAAGCACTCAACCCACTTGGTGTAATGGTAGTTCTTGAAGCTAAGCATATGTGTATGCAAATGAGAGGTGTTGAAAAACAAAACTCAATTACTACTACTTCCGATTTTACTGGTGCTTTTAATCAGGCTAAAACACGTGAAGAATTTATGAATTTAATTCGTCAACGATAATAGCGAATTAAATGATGAGAAGTACTGGGTTGATTTAGTAGTTAAAATAATGGATTTATAACACGATCACCCAGTTTTTTAGCCATGACTGTTTGGATCTCTTTCATATCCAAATAGCGTTGCATTAACTCGTTACATCGTTCTGAATCTTGCATCGTTTTGGGGTCTTGTAGCGCTTGCATTATATGTTTAATCTCTGCTGTTAGGAGTGCATTTTTATAGTTTAATAGTAGCATAGGAACTAGTTCATCCAATCGATCATCATCATTCTGTAAAGTTTGATCTTTAGAGTGATACTTACTTAATTGGTATTTATCACTTACCAAATCAGCAGCTAATCTACTAATTGACGGATTCATGTTTGTCAAGAAAAACCGAGAAATATTCTCGGTTCCTCCCTCAGTAATAAAGCGTTCACTTTCTTTTAAGATGGTTCTGTGAATCTCATTATAGAATGATATTTCATCTTGTCCCAAATCATTAATAATGTACTCAGCTACTGTTAAGTTATGTGTTTGATTTTCATCATCAACTACTTGACATATTACAGCATCACCATATCTAATGATGACCTGAATGATGAGCAATTCATATTTATAAAACTTTTGTCCCTCTTGGCCTTGGTTCGGGATTAGTGAGCTTTGATTTAATATGTTTGCACCAGTTATGTTGACAGTATTAGTTGGTTGATTTGCTTCAGGTGTAGTTTGATTGGATACTGATTTTTCAGAATTGGCTACCTTCTTTCTTTTTTTCTCAATTTCATCTTTTTTGATCTTAGCTACAGCTTCAACCAAAAGAGTTTCGTCAATGTGAAGTAACTGGCTTGTCTCTTTCGTATATACAGAACGTACAATACTTTCAGGAATAACTGCAATACTTCGTACAATATCTGTAATCAACTCTGCCTTTTTGATAGGATCATCGCCTGCATCTTCCAATAAAAGATTTGATTTAAAACGAATAAAGTCAGTTTCGTTCGCTTTGATAAACTCTTGGAAGGAGGTTGCATTTTGCTGTCTTGCAAAAGAATCAGGATCTTCTCCTTCAGGTAATAAGACAATCTTTACATTTAAACCCTCTTCTAAAAGCATATCTATACCACGTAAGGACGCTTTTATACCTGCCATATCACCATCATATAAAACAATAATGTTATCAGTAAAACGGTGTATTAAGCGTATTTGTCCCGTAGTAAGAGAAGTTCCAGAAGATGCTACGACATTTTCTACTCCAGCTTGGTGCATAGAGATAACATCGGTATATCCTTCAACAAGAAAACAACTATCAGCTTTTACAATGGCTTGTTTAGCAAAGAATATACCATATAGTTCATTGCTTTTAGTGTAAATTTCTGACTCGGGTGAATTGATGTATTTGGCTATTTTTTTATTAGCCATGTTCAAAGTTCTACCACCAAAAGCAACTACTTTACCAGATAAAGTGTGTACAGGGAACATTACACGATCCCAGAATCTGTCTTTAACCTCTTTGCGTTCAGTTTCATAGCACAAACCGGTCTTTACTAGGAATTCCGATTTGAAGCCTTTCATTTCAGCTTCATGAATCAATGAGTTGTTGTCGTTTAAGGCATAGCCCAACTGGAATTTTTCGATAATGTCATCTCGGAATCCACGTTGTCTAAAATATGCTAGTCCAATGGATTTCCCTTCGGTGTGATTCTTTAGAGTGCTGGTGAAGAAATCTCGTGCAAAGTTATTGACAATAAACATACTTTCTCGATCGCTACGAGCCTGTTTCTCTTCGTTTGAGAGTTCACGCTCTTGGACTTCGATGTTGTATTTCTTCGCAAGAAATTTAAGTGCTTCATAATAATTTACTTGCTCGTGTTCCATTATAAAATGGACTACATTACCCCCTTTACCGCAACTAAAACATTTGCAGATTTGCTTGCTTTGAGAAACACTAAAAGATGGAGTTTTCTCATTATGGAAAGGGCATAGACCAATATAGTTAACCCCTCTTTTACGAAGGGTAACAAATTCGGAAACAACATCTACAATGTTAGCTGCTCCTACAATACGGTCGATGGTTATTTGATCAATCATTTATTATAATCTCCTTAATGCAAAAATACTCTTTTTTACGGAAGAATCCTGTAAAAAAGAGTATTTGAATTTTGTGAATATCAAGATTGCCTAACTAATTTTCTTTCTTAACTGAGTAAGATACTCTTGCATTGCTTTGTCATCTTTGTTGCCAATGATTGTTGATAATTTTTGAAGCTCTATAATAATATTATCTATTTGCTTAGGAGTTCTTTTATTAAATAAAATTTCTTGTAACAAGAAGTCGTCTTCACTCAAAAGTCCTTTAGCTATTTTCATGTGCTTTTTAAAAGTCGTTCCTGGTGCATTCTGATGTCGCATTGTTGCTGCAAATACAAATGTAGAGACAAACGGTATTGAAAGAGTATATGATGCAGTTTCATCGTGTTCTTCAAATGTATATTCAAAGATATTTAGTCCTAAATCATAATATAAATCTTTAAAGAACACTTTTCCTAAATGATCACTTTCAGTAATGACAATTGCATTTTCGTTCGTTAAGTTTGACAAGCTTGCAAATGTAGGTCCAAACATGGGGTGTGATGATACAAATCGAAAACCACATTCTTTATAGAATTTTGGAAGTCCATTTTTTATGGATGCGATGTCACTCAATATACAATCTTTAGGAAGGAAAGGAATAATCTCTTTAAATGCCTCGATAGTATATTTTACGGTTACTGCATTTATAACTAGTTCTGGCTCAAACTCTGTAATCTCTTCTAGTGTGTTGAATCTGTAAGCATGATAGATAAAGCGTAGTTGTTGAGGGTTTTTATCGAATACTGCAGTCTCATGTTTAAAGCTTAGTAGGTCGGTGAAAAATGATCCCATTTTTCCAGCCCCCAATATTAAGATTCTCATTTCTACTTATTTTATCTATTAATAATTTCTATTTGTTGGCGAACAGATTCTTCATGAATAGCTTCGAAAACTTCCTTGATAAATTCTGGAGACATTTGACATGATTGACCCTGTTCGGCACGTTTATCAAGTATTTCACTGTATCTGTCAGATTGCAAGACAGTCATATTATGCTCTTTCTTGTATGTGCCAATTTCACGTGCAATACGCATTCGTTTTGAAAGAATATCAATTAGGTCTGTATCACAGATGTCAATTTGTTTGCGGAGGACACTAAGGTTTTCTGTTGATTGGGTGTTCTTTCCATCACGAATAACCAATAGATTAAGAATGTAGTCTAGTACATCAGGAGTAATTTGCTGTGCTGCATCACTCCAAGCACAATCGGGATTACAATGGCTTTCAATAATTAATCCCATGAAGTTCAAGTCCATGGCTTGCTGGCTCAATGAAGCAATTAGCTCTCGTTTTCCGCCAATGTGGCTAGGATCGCAGATGATAGGTAGCTCAGGCATTCGTCTTCTCAGTTCAATTGGAATGTGCCATTGAGGTACATTTCTGTATATTTTCTTTTCGTAGCTACTGAATCCTCTATGTATTGCACCTAGCTTTGTAATACCTGCATTTGATAGTCTTTCTAACGCACCAATCCATAATTCTAAATCCGGATTGACAGGGTTCTTTACTAATACGGGAACATCTACACCTTTAAGTGCATCGGCAATTTCTTGAACTGCGAATGGGTTTGCAGTTGTTCTAGCGCCTACCCATAAAATGTCCATTCCAGCCTTCAGTGCCTCTTCGGCATGTTTAGCTGTAGCTACTTCTGTAGAAACGTACATACCTGTTTCTTCTTTTACTCGTTTTAGCCACGCTAACCCCTCAACTCCTACACCCTCAAAACCACCTGGTTTTGTTCTAGGCTTCCAAATGCCTGCACGGAAAATCTTAATTCCTTTTTCAGCAATTTGGGTAGCTGTTGTCATTACTTGTTCTTCAGTTTCGGCACTACAAGGACCTGCAATAATTAAAGGTCTTTTTGCTGATATTCCGGGTAATAATATTGATTCTAGTGTCATGTTCGTTTTCTTAATTTGTTTCTTTATTCATAGCTTTAATTCTCATAAGTGCTTCATGTAGCTTCTCTTCATTACAACACAATGATAATCTTATGTATCGAGCTCCATTACTTCCGAAAATAAACCCCGGAGTAATAAATACTCGTGCCTCGTGTAGCAACTTTTCAGTAAGGACTTCTACATTATTATATATATTAGGTATTTTGCCCCATAAGAATAATCCCACTTGATTTTCATTAAAAGTACAACCCAATTCATTTAAAATCTCGGCAGCTAGCGTGCGTCTGTGTTTGTAGTTTTCATTATTAATGTCATACCATTGATGATCTACTTTTAACGCTTCGGTCGCTGCTAGTTGAAGTGGTTTGAACATACCACTGTCTATATTGCTTTTCACTTTTAAAATCCATGAAATAAAAGTAGAATTAGCTGCAACCATTCCAATTCTCCAACCCGACATATTGTGACTCTTACTCATTGAGTTAAGTTCTATGCAACAGTCTTTAGCTCCTTCAACACTTAGAATACTAAGTTTGTCATTATTAAGAATGAAACTATATGGGTTATCATTAACGATTATAATGTTATGTTGTTTGGCAAAAGCCACTAATTTTTCAAACAATTCTCTTGTAGCGTTTGTACCTGTTGGCATATTGGGATAGTTTACCCACATTAATTTCACTTTAGATAAATCTGATTTTTCTAACTCTTCAAAGTTTGGCATCCAACCTGTATCTTCTGTAAGATTATAGTTTACAACATCCGCACCTAATATTTTGCTTAGAGCTGTATAAGTAGGGTATCCTGGGTTAGGAACTAATACTTTATCACCTGGGTTAACAAAGGCTAAGGTAATATGTAAAATTCCTTCCTTAGACCCTATTAGGGGTTGAATCTCAGACATAGGATCTAAGCTTACATTGTACCACTCTTTGTACCAATGTGCAAATTCTTTACGTAACTCAGGAATGCCAGTGTAAGGTTGATAACCATGGTTAGTTTCTTTTCTAGCTTCGTTACATAGCGTGTTTATCACCTCTTTTGTTGGTGGTAGGTCAGGGCTTCCAATGCCCAGGCTGATGATATCTTTACCTTCAGCATTCAGATCACTAATCTCTTTTAATTTCTTAGAGAAGTAGTATTCTTTTACCTCGTTTAATCTATTTGCTGGTTGTATGTTCAACATGGTTCCAAGTTTTACATTCAGAGTATTCTCCTAATTTTTTTAATTCTTTGGTTAGTGGTTTGATTGCATCTAGTGCCATTTGATATTCATGATAGTTATCAAACGTAATATCTATATAAAACTGATACTCCCACTCTCTACCTAGTATGGGTAAAGATTGAATCTTTGTTAGATTCATTTTATAGTACGATAGAATAGATAATACCGGTGATAGGCTTCCTGTTTCATGTGGAAGTGTAAACACTAAGCTTGATTTATTCTTAGTTTCTGATACCTGTACTTCGTTATTCTTATTTGATTCTACAACAAGGAATCTGGTGAAATTATGTTTATTAGTTTCTATTCCTTCTTGAAGTATTTTCATATTATTTAGTTCGGCAGCTCTTTTTGAACATATTGCTGCATGTCCTCTTAGATTTTCCTTCTTTATAATTTCTGCACTTAGTGCGGTGTCTTCACACTCAACTACACGCATTGGTTTGTGTTTTTGAAGAAACTCACGGCATTGCATTAAAGCAATAGGGTGTGAGTTGATTTCTCTTATATCTTCCCAAGTTTCTTCGGGTAAACAAGTAAAGCAGTGTGAAATGCGAAGCTTATGCTCTCCAATGATTGTGGTATTGCTTTCTTTTAATAATTCATTGTTGTGTAGTAAACTTCCTGCTATTGTGTTTTCAATTGCCAACATGCCTAGAACAGCATCATCTTTTTCTATTTCCTCGAACACCTCTTCGAAAGTTGAGCAACAGATTAACTCTATTTCCTCTTTTGCGAAATACTCATGTGCTGCTATGTCATGGAATGATCCTAAGAATCCTTGTATTGCTATTTTTTTCATGTCTTTAAATTGATGCAAAAAAAAAGTCCCACTCAATTGAGCGGGACTTTAAATATATAAAGTTTATAAATTCTCTGTAAATATTTACATACAACTCCCCGCTCTACTTTGTTTCATAAAGTAAAAATAAAAGAAGTAATATGTAAATGAAAATGCGTTCATACTATAATTTTTCTATTGTATTGAGGCAAATATAAGACTATTTAATTAAAACAAGCAAATAATCTGACATTTTATTTTTATAGGTAGTCTGGAATTACAGGTTTTTAAACTGACCATCAATTGCTTCTTTTCGCTCTGGAGCTAGTCTAAGTACAGTTTGTAAATCTTCTAACGCACCGTTTTTATCTCCTAAAAGAAATTTTACATTTCCTCTCATTTGATGTGTATCAGCTATTTCCGGGCTTAATTCAAGGCTTTCATTTAAGATTGTAAGGGCCTCTTCAAGTTGCTTATTCGTAACATAGATTTTCGCCAAATTCAAGTAGGCTTCATGGTTAAACGGATTAAGCTCTACTATCTTTTTGTAAATAGTAATTGCATCACCAATATTCTCGCTTTGTTCGAAAATCGTAGCTTTAAGTAGTAATGCATCCTCATTGTTCTTATCTCTTTCAAGTAAATTGTCAAGGTCTTCTTGTGCATTATCTATTTGCCCCATCTCTAAAAGAATTTTTGCACGCATGTATAAGGCATTAGTATGGTAGTTATCTATGGCAATGCATCTTGTTAAAGATGCGATAGCATTGAATAAATCTTTTAAGCTGTAGTGAGCAACACCTTGAGCATATAAAGCATCCGTATTGGCTTCGTCTTGAGTTAATATTTCATGGCTAAGCTCAATAATCTTGTTGAATTCACCAATATGTTGGTAGATATTAATGAGATTGATTTTAATGTCTATAGAGTTGGGTAGTAACTCTTTTACTTTTTGCATATTAATTAATGCAAGGTCGAATTGACCATTTCGGATATATAGTTTACTAGAGTAAATTAATCCGTCTAAATCGTTAGGCTTTAGCTCTAATATCTTGTGATAAAACGCTTCGGCTTGATCTAGCTGCCCAGTTTTAAGTGCTTTTAGACCATCGATCTTTAGAGTTTGGATAATTTTACTTTGTTCTTTTTCTCTTTTGTCTTCATCAGAAGACTTTCTTCCGAACAGTTTACTTATTAGGTTCACGGAGTTATATTGATATTTGTTGTGTGCAAAATTAATAAATAAACTGCTTTATTGCAGATTATTCAGGAAAATATAATAGAATGAGCAACTTACTCTTTGTCTTTAAAAGGCTTTGCTTGAATTTTACCATCTAGTACATAGAGTCTATGTTCATCAATAAGCCAACGAATTTGTTCACTTATTTCATCTGAAGAAAATTTAATCTTGTCGATGAGTTCTAGAAAAGTAAGTGCTTTTCCTTCCGTTAATTCAGCAATTTGAACAAAAACTTCATTCACATCAATCTTTTTAGTCTTGTATTTTCTTTTGTTAATACAGACATCGCAATGTCCACAGTCCTCTTCATTCTGTTCTCCGAAGTATCGCAATAAAACCCGACTTCTACATACAGTATCTTCGGTTGCATAGTGAAGTATCTGTTCAACCTGCTTTGTATAGTTGTCTCTTCGATCTTCAAATACAATTTTGGGAATTTGAATGTACTTCCTATCTAATCTTTCTCGGGTATATATGATGAATGGTGTTTTCTTTCGGGGTACATAATCTATGATTCTTCTCCTAGCTAAAGTTACGAGTGCTTCATAAATTGCTTGTCTTGTTAAGCCCGTTTTTATCCCTAGCGTGTCTTCATTTATATATGCATATTCAGTAAAAACCCCCGTATATGATCTTAAAACAGAATTAATTAATTTCTCAATATCAGAATTCTCATTCTTAAGTGCATAGAGTTCTTCTCTTCTCACTTTAAATATGATTCGCGAAGCGTTGTCTTGTTCTGCAGTATATTCGAGTATTCCAGCTTGAGTAAGAATAGACAATGCGTTGTGAGCAGGAACAGGGAAGTGTTTGAACTTTACGCAAAATTCTTCCAAATTAAAATCATAAATACAGCCCAAACCATCTCCGACAGCCATTTGATAATAGTATTGAAGATGTTCGTATAAATTTAAAATATACTCGCGATCGGGGTAGTTATCTTTAATACGTTTTTGAAGCTTTGTACTGTCTGATTTAGAGTAGAGTAGAATTGCACGTGCATTTAACAAATCACGTCCAGCACGGCCTGCCTCTTGGAAATATGCTTCAAGAGAATCAGGTAGGTCTATGTGCACAACAAGTCTAACATCAGGTTTGTCAATTCCCATTCCAAATGCATTGGTGGCTACCATTACGCGATACTTGCCATCTTGCCACCCAGCTTGTCGTTGGTCTTTAGTAAGGTTGTTGAGGCCTGCATGGTAAAATGTAGCTGTTATGTTATTGCGGTTTAAATAATCTGTAATCTCTTTAGTCCTCTTCCTACTTCTTGCATAAATGATTGTACTACCTGATAATTTTTGAAGAAGTTTTAACGTAACACCTTCTTTATCATCTGTGTTGTGGACGATATAGGCTATGTTTTTACGTTGAAAACTCATTCGGAAAACATTCTCCTCTTTGAAGTTTAGTTTAGCTTGAATGTCTTTTACAACTTCGGGTGTTGCTGTTGCTGTTAAAGCTAAAATAGGAGTGTTTGGGATAAGCTCCCTTATTTCATTTATTTTGAGATATGCGGGTCTAAAATCGTAACCCCATTGCGATATGCAGTGGCTTTCATCTACTGCTATCATTAAAATATTCATGCGTTTAACTTTCTCTTTAAAAAGATCGGTAGCTAAACGCTCTGGTGAGATGTATAGAAATTTGTAATTGCCAAATATGCAATTCTCTAGCGTAGTCAATATCTCGGCTTTGGTCATACCTGAATAGATAGCTAGTGCCTTAATCCCTCTTTTTTTAAGATTTTCGACTTGATCTTTCATCAAGGCGATTAAGGGAGTGATGACAAGACACATTCCTTCTTTAGCCATTGTGGGTACTTGAAAGGTTATTGACTTACCTCCACCCGTAGGCATTAGCCCTAATGTGTCTTTACCAGAGCCGATACTTTCAATGATATCTTGTTGGATACCTCTGAAAGCATCATATCCCCAGTATTGCTTTAGTATTTCTAAGTATGTAGCCATTTGTGCCTACTTTTCGATAGGTTTTATATCTTCAATATGTAATTGAATTTCGCCTTTCTTATGTGTGTTTGCCTCAATTGCGTAGCAAATATCAAAAGATCGTCTTGTCTTAATATATCTTACGTGCGAACTTTGTCCAAACGCAATTCCGTTAAGAATGTTGTTCGATTTACTATCTACAAGTTCTAGTTTAATATGTTCTTGTTTTCTTCCCACCACTTTACTTGTACCATAGTCATAAACTTCGTGAGTACTGAAGATGGGTTTTGGATTCATTGGTCCATAAGGATTAAACTTTTTAAGATCTTTACAAAACTTATAATTAATTTCTTTAAAGCTCAACTCCTCTTCTATGTCAATGGTTGAATACATTTGCTCGGGAAGTATATTTTCTCCTACAAAGTTTTCAAAACGTTTGGTAAACACTTCGACAACTTCTTCTTTAAGCGATAATCCAGCAGCATACGTGTGTCCACCAAAGCTATCAAGAAGATCTTTGCAACTCTCAATGGCTTTATAAACATCAAAACCGGGAACTGAACGAGCAGACCCTGTAACAATATCACCGCTTTTACACAAAACTACAGCAGGACGATAATACAACTCGGTTAATCTTGAAGCTACAATTCCAATAACTCCTTGATGCCAATTTTCATTGTAAAGAACAATTGAGTGGAGCGAAGAAATATCTCCAATATCTTCTACAATTTTATTAGCTTCTTCGGTCATTGATTTATCCAAATCCTTACGAGTTTCATTGTATTCATTGATTTGGTTACTCATTTTAGTAGCAACAGCGTAACTACTTTCTACTAGCAGATCAACAGATTCTTTTCCTTTTTCAATACGACCAGATGCATTGATGCGAGGTCCTATTTTAAAGACGATATCACTCAACGTGATTTCTTTATTGTTTAGGCCACAGATATCAATAATGGATTTTAATCCGATACTAGGGTTGCTATTTAATTGTTTTAAACCAAAATAGGTAAGCACCCTATTCTCTCCCATAATAGGAACGATATCAGAAGCAACACTAACTGCAACTAAATCCAATAAAGGAGTCAGCTCTTTTAAAGGAATATTGTTGCTTTGCGAAAATGCTTGCATTAATTTAAATCCCACACCACAACCAGAAAGGTGTGAATAGGGATAAGTATTATCTGCACGTTTGGCATTGAGAATAGCTGTTGCAGGAGGTAGAACATCATCTGGTACGTGGTGATCGCAGATAATGAAATCAATTCCTTTTTCTTTGGCATAAGTAATTTCTGGCACAGCCTTTATACCACAGTCTAATACTATAATCAGTTGTACACCTTGTTCAGCAGCATAATCTATACCCTGAACAGACACACCATACCCTTCACCATAACGATTGGGAATGTAGTATTCTATATTAGAATAGTACTTTCTAATGAAGCTATATACTAAGGCAACCGAAGTTGTCCCATCAACATCATAATCACCGTAAACCATAATTCGTTCCTTGTTACCAATTGCTTGGTTTAAACGTTCCACGGCAATATCCATATCCTTCATCAAGAATGGATCATGCAAGTGTTCTATTTTAGGCTCGAAAAAAGTTCTAGCATCCTCTTGAGTTGTTATTCCCCTTTGAATCAATAGTCTTGTTAGAATTGGACTTATACCAAGTTCTCTAGACAACTTTTTACTTAGTTCAATTTGATCTGGTGTATAAGTGCGTAAATTCCATAGATGATTCATTTATATATTTTTTCTTTCTTTATTCGAATGAGTACAGCAATAATCTATATAGACTACTGCATTGTTCTGTAAAAGTACTAAAAAACGAGAATATTACCGATGCTTCTTGTATAATTTAGTGGTGTATAATTGTAGTAATGCAAAAGAGGTGGATAATAGTTACCTATATCCACCTCTGGTATTAATTGTATGTTGTTTTCTACTGATTTAAAACGTATTCAATGTATTTTGGGGCTGCTTTTTCGGCTTGTTCTTTTGAATTTGATGTTGGGGTAGAACCGAAATGTATAAAAGGTGGAGTCGCTTGAGCTCCTGTGTATTTGAACATTAAATACATCCCTATATAACAAGCTCCTAATGAAGGAAGCTCATCTTTCATGCCTTTGTATTTTTCTTCAGTGCCTCCAGCAGTTGCAACTAACCCAAAAGATTTATTTTTTAAATTACCACCACCGGGACCGAAAGCCCAACCATATTGAAAGACGTCATCCAACCATTTTTTTAATAATGGAGTAACATTGTACCAATAAACAGGTGCTTGCAGAATTACTCGATTCGCTTGGCTTAATAAAGCTTGCTCTGCTTTGATATCAATATTGAAATCGGGATAAAGTGCATATAAATCATGAATAATGACATCGTCATTTTGTTCATTTTTAAGTGCTTCTATAAATGTTTTGTTGACTGTTGACCCATTAAATTCTGGGTGAGCCAATATAACGAGTGTTGACATATGGATTACTATTTTTTAGGAAACCCACTTAAATATCACTTTCTACGAACATCACGTCCTTCGTATTCACAAATTGCCTGTTTCCAATGATCAGGCATTACTTTAGAGGCGTGGTTTTCTAGATCATAAGTGACCATAGTGGACTTACATTCACATTTAACTTGATTTGTTTGTAAATCCACAACTTGTTGATGTAGCTGAAAACTTTTATTACCAATTTCGATAACTGCTGTTCTAACAGCTATTTCATTTGTTGCATAAATCTGTTCTTTGAAATCAATCTCAAGATGAACGACCATTATTGCATCTTTATTCCAATCAACATGGGGACATACATGAGCAAAATAGTTTGTTTTGCCTAAGTCGTAAAACGAGAAATATACCGAATTGTTCACGTGCCCAAATTGGTCTATGTCATTAAAACGCAGTTGAATTGGGATGATGTGTTTAAAATTTATCTGTTCCATATTTCATTTGAGTTTGCTGTAATTGGTTGTACAATAGTGTCTTGTGTTCGAATATCCTTGCTGATTAAGATTTACAGTAAGGCTAGTCTTACCCATCAGCACTATTGTCAATTTTGTAATCTTTATAGACTTATTATATAAAAATCACCTTTGGTTGAGGCTCAATCGATTAAAGCAATCTCTTAATAAGATTATAATTATACAAAGTTATAAATACTTTGCCTTAATGTAACCTTATTGCTTCTTCAATGTATTAGATAAAAGCTAAATTTAAAGTATATAACATTAATTGAGATAGTTTTATGAGTGTTTAAAAGGTTTAGAACTCCCATAATATCCGTTTTATTTGTGGAGTACTTCATTAAAAAACATTATTTTTGCCATTCTAACAATTGTTTATTCAGAATTATGATCGATGATATCAAAAAATCCTGTGAGATTTTAGAAAAAGGGGGCGTTATACTTTACCCTACTGATACGGTGTGGGGATTGGGTTGCGATGCAACGAATCCTGAGGCAGTGGCTCGTGTTTATGAAATTAAAAAACGTTTAGACAGTAAGGCGTTATTAGTGTTGGTTGATTCAGATGTAAAAGTCGACTTTTATGTTGATACAGCTCCTTCTGTTGCTTGGGATTTGATTGAAGCTGCAAATAAACCGTTGACTATAATTTATGATGATGCACGTAATTTAGCAGCAAACCTCATTGCCGACGATGGTAGCGTAGGGATTAGAATAACCAATGAAGAGTTCTCTAAAAAACTATGTCAACGATTTCGTAAGGCTTTAGTTTCAACCTCTGCTAATATCAGTGGAGAGCCTACTCCTCGTAATTTTTCGGAAATTAGTGAAGAGGTTAAGAGCCAAGTCGATTATATAGTTAACTATCGACAAGAAGATCTTTCGTACCCAAGTCCTTCTAGTATTATTAAGCTAGGTAAGGGAGGTTTAATCAAAATTATTCGCGAATAAATCGCAAGCATTCAATAAATTATAATTATTTTAATGCCTAAATGCCAATTTTGCTAAATTGGTATAGATTTACTATGCATATCTAATAGCAGACGTGTTGAAAATGCGTCTGTTTATATTTTTATATTATATGGAGTCTGAAAAAAACAGTTTGTTTCAACGTTTTCTATTGTGGCGCGAAAGCAGAATCAGTGAAAAACAGTTTATATTAATCATAAGTTTTATGGTTGGTATTTTATGTGCCTTAGCTGCCTATATCTTGAAATTCTTAATTCATTGGATACAGAATTTTTTAACTGATAACTTTAGTGCAACGGGTGCAAACTACCTCTATTTGATTTATCCGGTGGTCGGGATTTTATTAACAAGTTTATTTGTTCGCTATGTTGTGAAAGATGACATCAGTCATGGAGTTACAAAAATTCTATATGCTATTTCTAGAAGGCAGGGTAGAATTAAAAGACATAACATGTGGTCTTCCATTTTTGCCAGTTCCATAACCATTGGCTTTGGAGGTTCGGTAGGGGGAGAGTCTCCCATTGTATTAACAGGTTCGGCAATTGGATCAAACCTCGGCGATTTCTTTAAAATGGGACAACGAACCTTGATGCTACTTGTTGGTTGTGGTGCTGCTGGTGCTATTGCTGGTATCTTCAAAGCACCTATTGCGGGTTTAGTGTTTACGATAGAAGTATTGCTTATTGACTTAACTATGAGTTCTCTTCTACCTTTGCTAATATCTTCTGTAACAGCTGCTACTGTCTCCTACATACTATCAGGCCAAGAGGCGATGTTTAAGTTTCACTTAGATGAATTGTTTGCGCTTGAAAGGATTCCATACGTCATTTTATTAGGTGTTTTTTGTGGCTTAGTAGCACTTTATTTTACACGCACCATGAATAAGTTGGAAGGAGTTTTTTCAAAGTTAGGTACACGTGCTAAGAAATTTGGGTTTGGTGCTGTTGTATTGAGTCTCTTAATTTTCTGTTTCCCATCGTTATATGGTGAGGGTTATGATACAATTCACATCCTTTTAAATGGTTCTAATAGCTTGGATTGGGATAAAGTTATGAACAACTCCATGTTTTCGGGCTACCAAAATATGATTCTTATCTACTTGGCATTTATTATCATCTTTAAGGTTTTTGCGACAACAGCTACAAATGGTGGTGGTGGTTGTGGTGGTTTGTTTGCACCTTCACTGTTTTTGGGTTGTATTGCAGGATTTGTTTTCTCACATGGCTTGAATGGTATGAATATTAGTGAACACCCTATTCCTGAAAAGAATTTTGCATTGATGGGAATGGCAGGGGTAATGAGTGGGGTTATGCATGCTCCCCTAACGGGAGTGTTCTTGATTGCGGAACTTACAGGGGGATATGATTTATTCCTACCTTTAATCATTGCATCTGTTTGTGCGTATATGACAATTCTTTCTTTTGAACCACACAGTATTTATTCAATGCGTTTGGCTAAAAAAGGAGAGCTAATTACTCACCATAAAGATAAAGCGGTATTAACATTGATGAAGATGGAAAATGTAGTGGAAACTAATTTTCTTGAAGTACATCCTGAAATGGATTTAGGTGAATTAGTTAAAGTTATTTCTCAATCACAACGTAATGTTTTTCCTGTAACCGATCAAAATGGTGTTTTATTGGGTATTTTACTCTTAGATGATATTCGAAATATCATGTTTAGACAAGAACTTTATCATCGCTTTACTGTCGGTAAATTAATGACATCACCTCCCGGGAAGTTATGTGATACGGATAGTATGGAGCAAGTAATGAAAACATTTGATGAAACACAAGCTTGGAATCTACCGGTTGTAGATACTGATGGTGCTTATTTAGGCTTTGTTTCTAAATCTAAAATATTTAACTCGTACCGTAAAGTATTGGTACGTTTCTCTGAGGATTAATTATTTATCATGAAGAAAGAAGATTTACGAATTATATATATGGGGACTCCCGAATTTGCTGTGGAGCCTCTTCGAAAACTAGTTGAAGGTGGTTACCAAGTAGTAGCCGCAATAACAATGCCAGATAAACCGGCTGGTAGGGGGCATAAAATTCAATATTCGGCGGTGAAAGAATATGCTTTAGCACAGAATATTCCATTGATGCAGCCTGAAAAATTAAAAGATGAGGCTTTCTTAGAGGAGCTAAAATCGTATAATGCAGATTTGCAGATTGTAGTGGCTTTTAGAATGCTTCCTGAAGTAGTTTGGAATATGCCTCGTTTGGGCACATTTAACCTTCATGCATCATTACTTCCTCAATATCGTGGAGCAGCACCTATCAATTGGGCTATAATTAATGGAGATAAGGAAACGGGGGTTACTACCTTCTTTTTACAGCATGAAATTGATACAGGCAATATTATTCTACAAGAGAAAATTCAGATTGGCAAGAATGACAATGTGGGTGTGATACATGACGCATTAATGAATTTGGGTGCAATGACAGTGGTTCGCACTGTTGATTTAATTATTGATGAAAAAGTAAATGCAACTTCACAATCGACTATTATTGAAAACGAGCAACTCGTATTGAAAGCTGCTCCAAAAATATTCAAAGAGACTTGTCAAATTGATTGGAAACAATCAGTAGAGGCTGTTCATAACTTTGTAAGAGGCTTATCTCCTTATCCAGTGGCTCAAGCTACCTTAGTTTTAGGTGATGCCTCGGAGCTAAAGGTGAAGATATTTGAGGTTACGCCAATACAGCAAGTGCACAATCTACCAATTGGTTCAATTTATCAAGAATCAAAAGATGACCTTAAAGTGGCTGTAGCGGAT
Organism: Bacteroides sp.; assembly: GCA_030151635.1. GTDB lineage: Bacteria > Bacteroidota > Bacteroidia > Bacteroidales > Bacteroidaceae > Bacteroides_E. The sequence goes on from JASLDF010000073.1 coordinate 28,147, forward strand.
GGCTTTGTAGATATTAAAGTGATGCAACTGCCCGGTAAAAAAAGAATGGAAATTGCCGATTTGCTACGTGGTAACGCAATTGATAATTCTTGCAAAATGAATTAATAACACAAAAAGATTCGTACCTTTAAGTACTTAATGATTAAATTTTATAAATATGAAACCAATTATATCTCCTTCTATTCTATCGGCAAACTTTGCAAACCTTGCAGCTGATATGGAAATGATTAATAAATCGGAAGCCGACTGGGTACATATTGATATTATGGACGGAGTTTTCGTACCTAATATTTCATTTGGATTTCCTGTTTTAAAGTATGTCGCTGAGCTAACAGATAAACCATTGGATGTGCATTTAATGATTGTTCAACCAGAAAAGTTTATTCCGGAAGTAAAAGCTTTGGGAGCTGAAATTATGAATGTTCACTACGAAGCTTGTCCACACTTACATCGTGTAGTTCAACAAATAAAAGAGGCTGGAATGAAGCCTGCTGTAACAATTAATCCGGCTACACCAGTAGCTCTTTTATCTGATATAATTCGTGATGTACACATGGTGTTAATCATGAGTGTAAATCCGGGATTTGGAGGCCAAAAATTCATTGAGCACACCATCGATAAAGTGAAAGAGTTAAAAGCACTAATCAATAGAACAGGCTCAAAAGCATTAATTGAAGTCGACGGAGGTGTTAACATGGAAACAGGTAAACGTCTTATGGAGGCCGGTGCTGATGCACTAGTAGCAGGGAATGCAATCTTCAAAGCTGAAGACCCAATTGCAATGATTCACGAAATGAAAAAATTATAAGATTAAAAGCCTATGGGCTTTCAAATATTTCATAAATACCCCTTACTGAGGATAGTAATTCCAATGTTAGGGGGTATTTTTTTTGCCGACCAGACCTTAACTTCTCCTACTTTTCAACTTGTTGCTATTGGTATATTTCTTTTCCTTTTACCAATGGCTGTTCTTTTGAATGTATCATTCAATAAATCGCATCAAGTTTATAAGTCATATTTACTAGGAGCCACCATTGGTGTGCTTTTTTTCTTGCTTGGTTTTCTTAATATATCTATTCAAGAGCGTCCTTTTTTAGAGGGCGAAGGTCGGAGTGAAACCCTGGTTGGACATGTAGCGTCTCCTCTATCTCTCAATTCAGATGGTTCGTTGGCACAGTATGATTTTAATGCGGTTCATGGTGGTAATAAAGTCTTCTTAAAAGTTTTTCAACGAGTTTCTATTGATACTTTAAATTTGCCCAAGGAGCAAGATGAAATTGTTATTAAAGGTCAGATTCATGTCCCTAAATCTATGCATAGTGGGTACGTTTTTGATTATCGGAACTATTTGAAACATAGGAAGTATCAGGGGGTAGTTTATACACCATCGGATGCAGTCTATATCTCTTCGACACCGGAAGTTTCGTTCCGATTTTCTAGCGTTAAAAGCTCGATCCAGCATTATATAGATAAATTAGGGTTGTCAACACCTAGTAGAGCTGTTGTTTCTGCCCTTTTGATAGGTAATAAAGACATTCTTTCTATTGATGTGAAACGTGATTTTAGTTCGGCTGGGGTCAGTCATGTGTTGGCACTGTCGGGGTTGCACGTTGGCCTACTTTACGCAGTTGTGCATTTTGTAATGATAACTTTGCTCTTTTTTACATCGAGAAAAAGGACAATCGCTAGTGTTGTTAGTATTTGTTTATTATGGTGCTTTGCTCTCTTAACAGGAGCCTCTCCATCTGTAGTTCGTGCCAGTCTATTTTTGTCACTCTATGTTCTAGCTGAATTGTTTAATCGCAAAGGACAAGGTGTAAACATACTCTTGTTTACCAGTTTTATAATGTTAGTTGTGAATCCCTTCTGGCTATTTGATTTAGGTTTTCAGCTTTCTTTTTCAGCTGTTTTAGGTATTCTATTATTTGTTCCTTTATGGCAAAATAAAGCTTTTGTTTCTTGCATTCCATTACGTTATATTTGGAATATGTCAGTACTTACAATAGCTGCTCAATTGGGTACTCTACCACTTGTTTTATATTATTTTGGGTCTTTTCCAACCTATTTTATTTTTGCAAACCTTTTAATAATTCCCGCGATAACACTTATTTTATATCTCTCTTTACTTCTGTTGATAACTTCTTGGATTCCGTTAGTAGGCACGTTGATGGTTACGCTGGTTAACTTGTGTGTAGAAGTTACGAATATTGTAGTTCATAAAATAGGCGACATGCCCTCCATTTTTGACGGTAAAGAATATATATCAAGTGTTGAGGCTATTGTTTTGATGTTAGTTATCACTGCCTTGTACTTTATGGTTCGAAAATTATCATTTAATAGAGTTCTAATTTTCTTGTTTTCCTTGTTGTTTTTTAGTGGCTCTTTACTTTTATCTAAAACAGCTCGTACTGCCGATGTAGGTATTGGGAGTTATAAAGGAGTGCCTTTTTTACATACCACATCTCAGGCTGGAGTTGTAGTGATGGGTAAAGATAGTTTGCGAAATAAAGAAGCCTTTAAAACTACTTTCGAGCGCTTATGGGCAATCAACCGTTTGGAATTTCCTGATATTTTAGAGGAGAGTGAAATAATCGATTTTTATAGAGATTCTTCTTTGGTAGTTATCAATGATATTTCAATTGGATTCCCATCTATAGCCAATTTGAATACTCACCAAGGAGGTAAAATTGACGTCGATTATCTTTATTTAGATCGAAATAATTACCAAAGCGTATTTAGTATAAATCAATTAGTTAGCTTTAAGACTATAATTTATCATGAAAATTTATCGGATGTGAATAAAAATGAGCTTTTTGATTTTTCAAATGCTAAAAATATAGAAATAAAAGAGCTACATGAAAAAGCTTATGTTTGGTTAATACCATAATCTATAAAGATTTTCTTATTTTTGTCTGTGTATACGCAAATTTGAATTGTTAATGCAAAAAAATATAATAGGAGCCGACAAAGTGGCTCAGTTCAAGTCCTTTTTAGACCAATATAACTCTTTTGTTATTGTTGGTCATATTGGCCCAGATGGAGATGCTTTAGGATCCTCCTTAGGTATGTGGCATTTGCTACAAACTCTAGGGAAAAAAGCTACGGTTATTGTTCCTAATGCATTTCCGGAATTTTTAAATTGGATGCCAGGTTCGGATCAAGTTCTTCTTTTTGAAGCGAACGTAAAGCTTGCTACTGAAGTTATGAACAAGGCGGAAGTGGTTTGTTTATTCGACTTTAATACAATTAGTCGTGTTGGCGATGAAATGGCTCCAGTACTTCGTCAAACTCCCGGAAAAAAAGTAATGCTAGATCATCATTTACATCCCGAGGACTGTTGTGATATTACAATGTCTTATCCTCACGCTCCAGCAACATCATTATTGGTTTTTGATTTGATAGAGCAATTGGGATATTATGATTGCATGACTAAAGCTCAAGCGGAATGTATTTACACCGGTATGATGACAGATACAGGTGGTTTTACGTATAATTCGAATGAAAAAGGACTCTATGGTGTCATCTCTTTACTTTTGGAAAAAGGCATTGACAAAGATTTGATTTATAGAAGAGTTAATAACACCTATTCTGAAGACAGACTTCGCTTGATGGGCTATGTGTTAACTAATATGAAGGTATATCCTGAAAACTCGGCTTTGTTGACTTTAACTGAAGAAGAGCAAAATAGATATAACTTTATTAAAGGTGATAGTGAAGGGTTTGTAAACATCCCTTTATCCATCAAAAATGTAATCTTCTCTTGTTTCTTAAAGGAAGATTCAAAACTAGGAATTATTAAAATATCTCTACGTTCTGTAGGTGATTTCCCATGTAATAAAGTTGCATCGGAGTTTTTTAACGGTGGTGGTCATCTCAATGCGTCTGGTGGAGAATTCACAGGTACAATGGAAGAAGCGATTGCACAGTTTGAAAAGGCTTTGATTAAGTTTAAACCGTTATTAGAAAAACAAAACTAAGATGAAAAATACATTTATAACACTGTTTTCAATATTGTCTTTACTAATCGTGTTTTCTGCATGTAGTAAAAGTAAAACGTATGCTGAACGATTGGCTGATGAACGTAAGGCTATTAATAAATACATTAAAGCGAACAATATCAAAGTCATTACATTTGATGAGTTTGTTGAACAGGACTCTGTAACTAATGTAGACAAAAATGAATATGTTGAGCTTCAAAATAAAGTTTATCTGCAAATTGTAGAGAAAGGAAGAGAGCAGGCTGTTGATACATTTGCCTCAGGCGATCAACTATATATCCGTTTTAAAGAGTTTGATATTATGGAAAAATATGAAACTATTAGATCTAACGTTGAAACAGCTTTTCCAGATATATTTAACTACCGTATTAACCGAGGCGAAGTATTTGGAGAGTTTATTGAAGGTCAGATGATTTCTAATAACATAAGAAGTGTACCTGCTGGTTGGTTAATTAGTATGCGTTTTGCACATAAAGGAGCTTCTTTGAAAGTTATTGTACCTTCCAAAATGGGACATATGGGTGCATCAAACAGTGTGCTTCCTTATTTCTATGAGTTAAGAGAGATTGACGAAGCAAACCCAACAGAATTGCATTAATCAAAAAATCAGACAGAATTATAAACACATATTTATGACTTTAATTAAATCTATATCTGGAATTCGTGGTACCATTGGTGGTAAAGTTAAAGAGGGCTTAAATCCTCTTGATATTGTGAAATTTACTACTGCTTATGGTACGTTTATTAGAAAAAATACGAATCTAAAGAGTAACAAGATAGTTGTAGGACGTGATGCTCGTATCTCGGGCGAAATGGTTAGAGACATTATTGTAGGTACTCTTATGGGCTTAGGCTGGGACGTTATTGATCTAGGCTTAGCGACTACTCCAACAACCGAATTGGCTGTTGCTATGGAGGGGGCTTGTGGTGGTATTATTATCACAGCGTCTCACAATCCTAAACAATGGAATGCATTGAAATTGCTTAATGAAAAAGGCGAGTTCTTGAATGCTAAAGAAGGTGAAGAGGTTCTAGCTCTAGCTGATAATGAAGATTTCGACTATGCTGAAGTTGATCAATTGGGTAAATGTCATTGTGATGATACATATGATCAAAAGCATATTTCGGCAGTATTAGGTTTAGACTTAGTAGATGTTGATGCGATTCGCAAAGCTAATCTTCATGTAGCTATTGATTGTGTGAACTCGGTTGGTGGGGTTATTTTACCACAACTTTTAGAACAATTGGGTGTCTCAATGGTAGAAAAACTATATTGTGATCCTAATGGTGAGTTTCCTCACAATCCAGAGCCACTGGAAAAGAACCTTGGCGACATCATGAAATTGGTGAAAGAAGGTAAGGCTGATGTTGGTTTTGTTGTGGATCCAGACGTTGATCGTTTAGCAATCATTTGTGAAGATGGTAAGATGTATGGTGAAGAGTATACATTAGTTACTGTTGCCGATTATGTGTTGAAACATACACCAGGTAATACAGTTTCTAATCTAAGCTCAACTCGTGCATTAAGAGATGTAACAGAGAAACACAATCAACAGTATAGTGCTTCTGCTGTAGGCGAGGTTAATGTTGTTGCTAAAATGAAAGAAACTAATGCAGTTATTGGTGGTGAAGGTAATGGTGGAGTAATCTATCCAGAAAGTCACTACGGTAGAGATGCTCTAGTTGGTATTGCTTTATTCTTGAGCCATATGGCACACGAGAAGAAGACTGTAAGTGAAATTAGATCTACTTATCCTGTTTACTATATGGGTAAAAATAAAGTTGATTTAACTGCTGGTATTGATGTGGATGCTATTCTTGCTGAGGTTAAGAATATCTACAAAGATCAAAAAGTAAACGATATTGATGGTGTTAAAATTGATTTCCCTAATAAATGGGTTCACTTAAGAAAAAGTAACACCGAACCAATTATACGTATCTATAGTGAAGCTCCTTCTCAAGCAGAAGCAGAAGCTATTGGTCAAGAAATAATTGATGTAATTAACAGACTTTGCAAATAATACGTTCTTGCAATTGATAAAAAAAGCTCAACATTATGTTGAGCTTTTTTTATTTATATTATCGAAAAGATTATGGTATTAATAGTGATGAATCTCCATAACTTAAAAATCTAAAGTTATGCGTTAGTGCATATTCATAAATTTGTTCCCAGTCTCCATTAATAAAGGCAGACACCAACAGTAGCAATGTACTTTGAGGTTGATGAAAATTTGTTACGATTGCTTTTACGATGCGGTATTGATAACTTGGGGCAATCATAATCTGTGTACTTGTATTTAAGATATCTATATGGTGTTGTTCCATATAATTTAGAATTGCTTGTAAGCTATCGTTGGCACTCATTCCCGAGTTTGCTTCGTAGGGTTGCCATTGTGATACAGGTAATTCCTTTTCGCTTATTGCAGGATTGTTTGCAATAGATACGCCTATGTGGTATAAGCTTTCAAGTGTTCGTACAGAAGTTGTTCCTACTGCTACGACTTTACCTCCATGATTAATGATGTTTTGAATGGTTTCCTTTCGAACAGAAATGTATTCCGTATGCATGTCGTGGTCGACAATTTCGTCGCTTTTTACAGGTTTAAAAGTTCCTGCACCCACATGAAGTGTTACTTCATCTAGATCTACACCTACTTGTTTAAGGTTGTTCAAAACTTCTGGAGTAAAGTGTAATCCTGCAGTTGGTGCTGCCACCGATCCTTTTATTTTAGAATAAACGGTTTGATATGTTGTTTTATCTTTTTCTTCTGTATGTCTATTCAAATATGGGGGAATAGGAAGTTCTCCAAAATAGTCAAGAATATCTGCAAAAGTTACTTTTGGGTTATTCCAACTAAAGGTTACCAAGTGACTTGTACCTATGGGTTCCTTTCTCTCTGCAGCAAGCGTTATGTGTTCGTTGTTGACAACGATATCTTTGGTCAAGACTCCTTGTTTCCATTTTTTAGAATGTCCAATCATACACAGCCAGCTACAGGATTCATTCTGTTGAAAGTTTAAATTGTAGTCGGCAGGTTGGTAAGGTTCAAGGCAGAACACTTCAATAGCTCCTCCGGTTGCTTTTTGGAAGTGAAGTCTAGCTTGAATGACCTTTGTATTGTTGAAGATAATAAGGTCTCCTTTGGTAAGAAAATTGGGCAAGTCTTTGAAAACACGTTCTGTAATGTTACCTTTATTATAGATAAGTAGCTTCGATGAATCTCTGTTTTCAAGTGGATATTTGGCTATTCGTTCATCCGGTAGCGGATAATTATAGTCCTTAATCTGAATATGTTTTGGATTTTGCATAAAATGTAACTTCTAATACGGCAAAAGTAGCGATATTTGTTGAACTATTAAATAGTAAATTTGTATTTTAAGACGAAAGATAATTAAATATTATGGATATGAAAATTGGTGATAAAGTACGTTTTTTGAATGATGTAGGTGGTGGCGTTATCTCTGGATTCCAAGGTAAAGATACGGTGCTTGTTGAAGACCAAGACGGCTTTGATATTCCTGTTTTAAAGAGCGAATGTGTTATTGTGTCGACCGACCAATCGAATAAGGCATATACTAAAGAAGAAATTCTTCAGCAAGAGGTTTCTGTGAACTCGAATCGTGATGAGGCTTTGGATGCTGGTGTGATAGAAACGACAGATGGAAATGTCTTGAATAGTTACTTGGCTTTTGTTCCTCAAGATATTAAACAAATATCTACTACTTCTTTTGATACGTTTTTGATTAATGATAGTAATTATTTCTTATACTATACTTATGCAAATCGTGTAAAAGATGGCAAATGGTCAGTTCGTTCGCATGATTTAATTGCTCCAAATACAAAATTGTACTTAGAGACGTTTACAAAGGCGAATTTAAATGAGTTAGAACACCTAAGAGTGCAATTGATTGCGTTTAAACATGATCGTAATTATCAGTTGAAAATGCCAGTAGATAAAGTCTTAGATATTGATCCTATAAAATTTTATAAACTGCATTCGTTTAAAGATAATGATTTCTTCGAAGATGCTGCACTTGTTTTTACTATTGTAGAAAATGACGAAGCTGATGAGGTGACCACTGTAGATGTACAAGCTCTAAAAGAGGGGATGTTGTCAAAATCTAATGCGAAAAGAGAGTCTAAGTCATCTCCTACGGAAGCATCTATTGTTGTAAAGCAAAAGGGAAAGAATACGATTGTAGAGGTTGATTTACACATTGATGAATTAATTGATTCTACACTAGGATTAGATGCTCAAGCTATGCTAGAACATCAGATAAAGCGCTTTAATGAAGTGATGCAATCCTATAGAGACAAAAAAAATCAGAAGATTGTATTTATTCATGGTAAAGGAGAAGGAGTATTGCGAAAAATGATTCTTCAAGAATTACGTAAAAACTATAAATCTTGTACGTATCAAGATGCCTCTTTTCAAGAGTATGGCTTTGGTGCAACAATGATAACTATACACTAATAAGTTTTAATGTTAGGTAGGAGGAGGTATTTAGTAATAAATACCTCCTTTTTTGTGATTACATTTAGATCGTTGAGGTTCCTTAGTAAGAAGTATGAGTTCTCTTTGAAAGAAGACTGTGTTCTCTTTGAAAGAGAACTTTATTGTGTCCGTAGACGATAAAGAGTATGTTGCATAAAAAAGGCGTGAATTCAATTAAGAATGCACGCCTTTAGTTTGTCTTTATATTTTTGTTTTATGCGAATGAGCAAAGAATAGTGACTAAGAAAACGACGCTTAAGTCTAGGACTAGTCCGTGGAAAATACATAATACAGAATATTCACTACCCGTAACTCTTGTTATACTAGGTAAGGTTGTATCTAATGTAGTAGCACCTCCTGCTCCAATTGGGGCGAAAGTACCGAAATATTTGTAAAAATAAGGGGCACCCATTAACGCTATGATTTCACGAATAATGTTAGAAAGTAGTGCGATAGTAGCTAATTCGGGACCTTTCTTCTCACCAATTAAAACACTTGACAGAGAATAATACCCAAACCCCGAGCCTACGGCCATACAGTCTGTGACAGAATGTTTACTGATTAATAATCCTACAATAGCTGTCCCTAGAAGAGTTCCAATGATGGTCATCAATGGTAATAAAAAAAGTCTTGGATTTAAGCTACGTAAACTTCTAAGCATCTTAGGGTCACTACCAATGGTTATCCCGATGCAAAACATCAAAACACACAATGCATAAAAACTCACATTGTAGGTAATGATGAAACTAGGAGCTAGTTGATTTATAGCCAAGAAAGCACCTAATATAAAAAACAAAATAATGATAAAACTACCTTTCATTTCAGTACTAATTTCGTTTTGTTACTAAACGCCATAGTAACCATGCAAAAAACACACTTCCTGTTACAGCGCCCAGCGTAATTGCTAGTGCTTCTAATCCCATTGTTGGTAATTGAGCAACGACTTCCTCATCAGCTCCCAACTTAACACCTAAACAGAACAATAAGACCCAAATTAAGACGGTAATTATTTTTCCAATTTTAGATAAATTCTTACCCCTAACAAAGAATCCTACGATCAATCCAAAAGATAATGAGCCAAGAATGGCTAAGATCATTAACACCTCACCTATAGACATAGCCGTTTTAAATTTTTTGCAAAGGTAGTAATTTTCTTTACTCTTTGTACTACAATAATATATGACTTGATGGTTTTAACTATACAGTGACTTAGTTTTGTTTAGTATTGTTAATATTTAATACAAATAGCTACACATAAAGTAAATCACTCATAATGCCATCAGAAATGAAGATACCTTGTTTAGATAGTGTTAAATGGTCATTTGTAAGGACTAAATTTTTAGACTTTAGATGTTTTTCAGAATAGGTTAGTACATGTTCATATAAATCCTTGCCAAATTCCTCTTTAATGATTTTTAACGAAACGCCCCACATTGTACGAAGTCCAGTGATAATATAGTCATTAAAACGAGTGTTTTTGTCTAATTTTTCTGATTCAATACAGAGTTCGTTTTTGTTGATTTTGTCTATGTATTTAACAAGGCTAACATTGTTGTAATCACGAGTTTGAAGGTTGTATGAGTGTGCCGATGGACCACAGCCTAAATAGGGCTTTCCAAGCCAATATGAAGTGTTGTGTCTAGCCGTTTTAGATTTTTTAGCAAAGTTGGATATTTCGTAGTGAATGTAGTTGGAGTTTGTAAGATTTTCTATCAATTTTTTGAAAAACTGTAAGCTTGTATCTTCGTCTACTTCTTTAACGTAACCTTTCTTTAAATAATTATACAGAATTGTCCCTTTTTCATAGATTAGATGATAGGCAGAAATGTGTTCTGGATCGAGTTCAATGGCTTGTTTAAGGTCTCTTTCCCATGTTTCCATAGTTTCTCCAGGAAGTCCATACATCAAGTCAATACTAATATTGTTAAAACCATATTTCCGAGCATCTTTTACTGCTTGAATGGCTTGTTTTGAGTCATGCCTACGATTTAGTTTCTTAAGAGTGTCGTCTTGAAAGGTTTGAATTCCAATACTTAAACGGTTGAGTGGTAATTGTTGCAGTTGTTCTAAATAAGATGTTGATAAGTCATCGGGATTTGCTTCTAATGTGATTTCCATATCAGACGAAAATTCAAAATTTTCTTGAATTGTATCAAAGACTTTTCGAAGCTGTTCATAACTTAGTTGAGAAGGGGTTCCACCTCCAAAATAAATAGTCTCAAGAGACTCGTTTGAAATGTAATTTTTTCTCATTACTAGTTCTTTACATAGGGCATCAATAAATGCATCTGTTAGCTCGGATTGAGTCGTTGAGTAAAAATCGCAGTAGTTGCATCGAGTTTTGCAAAATGGGGTATGTATGTATATTCCAGCCATAGCTTTTATCTTTTAAGTTTGAATGTTGATAGGTGTGAATATCTCTTTAAATTGTAACCTATGAACATAGGTTACAAAGGTAGTCATTCTATTTCGAAAATTATGTTTCATAACACTTGTCCAAAATTGCGAAAAGCTGATATTATATTTAAGTTGCTTAATAACCATTTAAAGGTTGAATTAAGTTGTTAATCTAAAATTTGAATCATTATGAAAACGTATCAAACCGACGAGATTAAAAACATTGCCCTATTGGGCAGTTCTAGGGCTGGAAAATCCACTCTTATTGAAGCTATGTTATTTGAAAGTGGTCAACTAAAACGTAGAGGAACAATTGAAGAGAATAGTACAGCAAGTGACTACTTTCCCGTAGAGCATGATTATGGTTACTCAGTTTTTACATCCATATTTCATGTGGAGTGGAATAAGAAAAAACTGAATATAATTGACTGTCCTGGTTCAGATGACTTTATTGGTGGTGCTGTTACGGCATTGAATGTTACTGATACTGCAATTATCTTGTTGAATGGTCAATATGGTGTTGAAGTTGGTACTCAAAACCACTTTAGATATACTGAGAAACTAGATAAGCCTGTTATCTTTTTGGTGAATCAATTGGATAATGATAAATGTGATTATGATCAAATTTTAGAACAACTAACGGAGGCTTATGGAAGTAATGTGGTACCTATTCAGTATCCTATTGCGACTGGCCCAGGTTTTAATTCCATCATCGATGTGTTATTGATGAAAAAATATTCGTGGAAACCAGAAGGTGGTGAGCCTATTATTGAGGCTATTCCTGCTGAAGAAATGGAGAAAGCAACAGCGATGAATAAAGCACTGATTGAAGCTGCTGCAGAGAATGATGAAGGCTTGATGGAGAAGTTCTTTGAACAGGAGCATTTGTCGGAAGATGAAATGCGTGAAGGTATTCGTAAGGGCTTGGTTGAGCGTGGTATGTTCCCAGTTTTCTGCGTATGTGCTGGTAAAGATATGGGGGTACGTCGCTTAATGGAATTCTTAGGTAATGTAGTGCCATTTGTTTCGGATATGCATCCTGTGCATAATACCGAGGGGGAGGTAGTTGTGCCTGATGCTAATGGAAACACTTCTTTGTTTTTCTTTAAAACAAGTGTGGAGCCACATATTGGCGAGGTTTCTTATTTTAAAGTAATGAGTGGGACGGTTCGTGAAGGTGATGAATTAACGAATGCAGATCGAAAGTCTAAAGAAAGACTTGCTCAACTTTTTGTTGTTTCTGGCAGTACCCGTACAAAGGTTGCAGAGCTTCATGCGGGTGATATTGGTGCTACTGTAAAATTGAAAGATGTAAAAACGGGTAATACGTTGAATGGCAAAGATGGAAACAATAAATTTAATTTTGTAAAGTATCCTAGTCATCGTTATTCTAGAGCTATTTATGCTGTAAATGAAGCCGATACGGAGAAAATGGTTGCGGCTATAATGAAAATGCAAGAGGAAGACCCTACTTGGAAGGTTGAGCAATCTAAGGAACTTAGACAAATAGTTGTTTATGGACAAGGTGAATTTCACCTCCGTACCATGAAGTGGAGATTAGAGAATAATGAAAAGATTCAAATTAAACTTGAGCCTACACGAATTCCATATCGTGAAACAATTACCAAGTCTGCTAGAGCAAACTACAGACATAAGAAGCAGTCGGGTGGTGCTGGTCAATTTGGCGAGGTTTCTTTAATCATTGAACCATATGTAGAAGGACAAGATATTAAACCAACTTATAAATTCGATGGACAGGAAATAAAGATTAGTGTTCGTGGAGTTGAAGAATATAAATTGGATTGGGGTGGTAAATTAGTTGTTGTAAATAGTATTGTAGGTGGTGCCATTGATACACGCTTTATTCCTGCCATTCAAAAAGGAATTATGGCTCGTATGGAGAAGGGACCATTGACGGGTTCTTATGCACGTGATGTTCGTGTTATTATTTATGATGGGAAGATGCACCCTGTAGACTCGAATGAAATTTCGTTTATGTTGGCTGGACGTAATGCTTTTAATGATGCCTTTAAAGAGTCGGCTCCTAAAGTATTAGAGCCTATTTATAAAGTAGAAGTCTTTGTGCCTTCGGATTACATGGGAGATGTGATGAGTGATCTTCAGGGGCGTCGTGGTGTTATTATGGGAATGGATAGTGAAAAGGGATATGAGAAAATTGAGGCTCGGGTTCCTTTGAAAGAATTGTCCGACTATTCTACTGCATTGAGCTCGTTAACTGGTGGTCGTGCTTCATTTATAATGAAATTTGCCAATTATGAATTATTACCGAATGAGGTTCAACAAGCATTAATTAAAGATTTTGAAACAAAGTTGTCAAATGAATAACTAAAAAATAGCCTTTTGTTAAAAATGGTCTGATTTGTTAATGAACAAATTAGACCATTTTTACTTTATTTGTGAATTGATATTGATATGAATTATGCGGTATGTGGTTATTTTTTTGTTAAATTAGCAAACTAAACTATTACTTACTTTGTTGTTATATCAAATCTGCAAGAACTATAAAAATCTATTATAATAATAAATTTTAAGTTAAGATTGGATTAATGCCGAAGTAGCCATTTGTTAATTAGGTTATGTTAAATTAAGAATATGAAGAAATCTACTATCTGGATTTTAGGTATCGTTATGGCATTCTCTTTTTTGAGTCTGATTTTTCTGCAGGTTCGTTACATTGAAGAGATGATAAGAATGCGAAACGAACAATTCGATGAGTCTGTTCGTAGAAGTTTGTATCGTGTGTCAAAGCATATTGAACTAGCTGAAGCTGAAAGATGGTTGATGAAGGATATTCCAGAATCTAAACGCCAATCTTATTTAGATAGCTCGGCAAGTTCGTCGGGTGTGTCGATTTCGCATAAGGTAACGATTTCGAATCAGGACGGTACGGGGTATAGCACGTTGGAGGTTCAGTCTCTTAATAATGATACGAATAAACCTCAGGTTGAAATGCCGATGAGGTCGGGTGGGCGGTCAATACCTGAAACTTCGCGCTCTTTGGCAGAGACTATAAAAAATAGATATGTTTATCAACGTTCATTACTTGATGAGGTTGTTTTACAATTGATTTATAAAGGTAGTGAACAGCGTATTGACGAGAGGGTTGATTTTCAACAGTTAGATAATTACTTAAAAGCTGAACTAATAAACAATGGAATTGTTTTACGTTATCATTTTCAAGTAGTTGATAGAAGTGGTGCTGAGATTTATAGGTGCTCGGATTATGAAGAGAAAGGAAATGATCGTATTTATGCTCAACCTTTATTTCCGAATGATCCACCAGCGAGAATGAGTTTTATTAAGGTACATTTTCCAGATCGTAAGGATTATATTTATGAATCTGTAAACTTTATGATTCCGTCAACTATTTTTTCTCTAGTATTGCTTGTAACATTTATATTTACACTGATTGCCATTGCTAGACAGAAGAAGCTTTCGGAAATGAAAAATGATTTTATAGATAATATGACACATGAGCTTAAGACTCCTATATCATCAATCTCACTAGCAGCTCAAATGCTGAAAGATCCTGATGTAGGTAAGTCGCCAACTATGTTTAATCATATCTCTAAGATTATTAATGATGAAACCAAGCGTTTGCAATTCTTAGTTGAAAAGGTGTTACAGATGTCTATGTTTGAAAGACAACGAACAGCTTTGAAGATGAGAGAAGTTGATGCAAATGATTTAATATCCGGTGTAATTAATACGTTTAGTTTAAAGGTTCAAAGTTATGGTGGAAAAATAGATTATGACTTGAAGGCCGAAGCTGCAGATGTATTTGTGGATGAAATGCATTTTACAAATGTTGTATTTAACCTAATGGATAACGCTGTTAAATATAGAAATAAAGAGGTCGACTTGGTGTTAAATGTGAAAACATGGAATTCGACTGATAAATTAATGATATCAATCGCCGATAATGGAATCGGTATTAAGAAAGAAGATATAAAGAAAGTTTTCGATAAATTCTATCGCGTGCATACTGGTAATCTGCACGATGTTAAAGGATTTGGATTAGGACTTGCCTATGTGAAAAAGATTATAGATGAACATCACGGAACGATCAAGGTTGAAAGTGATTTAAACGTAGGTACAAAATTCATAATTGCATTACCGTTATTAAAAAATAAATGATATGGACGAAACATTACGTATTTTGCTATGTGAAGATGATGAGAATCTTGGCATGTTATTGAGAGAATATTTACAAGCTAAGGGCTATTCAGCTGACTTATATCCTGACGGTGAAGAAGGCTATAAAGCATTCTTAAGAAGTAAATATGATTTATGTGTATTTGATGTGATGATGCCTAAAAAGGATGGCTTCACATTAGCTCAAGAAGTTCGTGCTATTAATGCTGAAATCCCAATTATCTTTTTGACGGCTAAAACCCTGAAAGACGATATTCTAGAAGGATTTAAGATTGGTGCTGACGATTATATTACTAAACCTTTCAGTATGGAAGAGTTGACGTTTAGAATCGAGGCTATCTTGAGACGTGTGAAAGGTAAAAGAGCGAAAGAAAAAGCTTTTTATAACATTGGTAAATTCTTGTTTGATACTCAAAAACAATTGTTGATTTTGGGTGATGAACAAACAAAATTAACTACAAAAGAGTCTGAGTTGTTAAGTCTTCTTTGTGCACACACAAATGAAATCTTACAACGTGATTTCGCACTTAAGACAATTTGGATTGATGATAACTATTTCAATGCTCGTAGTATGGACGTTTACATTACTAAGTTACGTAAACATCTTAAAGCTGATGAGTCTGTAGAGATTATCAACATTCATGGTAAAGGGTATAAGCTAATTGCCCCTGAGGAATCTGAAGATTAATTACATCTTACTGATTTAGATACAAAAAAAGTTCATCGTGAAAACGATGAACTTTTTTGTTTTATAATTGTGTCCTTGATTTAAGAAGAACAGGTTTGTCTTAGTCAGCAATTTGTTTGTTGATAACGATGTATCCTATGAATCCTCCAAGGATAAGAACAGCTGCAGTACCTAAATATAAGTTGTCATTTAGATTTTGAGTAAATGCGCATACTGCTAGTATGATTACTCCAATAAGGATTAATAAAATCCCTGAAATTTTTAAAAAGCCTTTCATTGTGCGATGTTTATTATGTAGGTTATTATTTTAGATTCATTTTGTACAAATTAAAGCATTATTCTTTAATCTTGAAAATTTATATCATTAAAATAAAGCTTTAACTAACCCTAATTAGGTTGTTTGACTAACTAAGAGGAGAATTCTATCTTTCGTTCTCGTCAGTTGTATTGTAAAATATTCTATTCATAACTTCTTGACAGACTTCTAATTCTTGACTAGATATTCCTTCTAGAGCTTCTTTTAAGGTGGTAGTAGTAATAACACTAGCCGGTTCTTCAAGGTCTCTACCAGTTTTTGTTAGGTAGATTAGATTGGTTCTTCTGTCTTTGACTTGAGATATACGAACTACTAAATGTTGACGCTCCATGTTGTCTAAAAGCCTAGTCATACTTGGCTTGTCTTTAAATGTTGCATCGCAAAGGTCTTGCTGTTTGACTCCGTCTTTCTTCCACAAATAGATCAAAATGGTCCATTGTTCTGGCGTTATGTCTAACCCTTCTTTTTTAAAATTTCTATATAATTTCCGATATATAGCTGCAGATACTTTGCCATTTAAGGTGGCAAAAATTAATCTTAAGTCAAATTGATATTGGTTTGTCATAATTTTATTGCTAAAACAACTTTGTATTACAAAGATAATTTTCTCTTTGTAAAAACCTATAATAAAATACGATAATTTCTTATAATATGTTTTGGTGGCATTTGCAAAAATGACTATATTTGCACCGAAATAAAAGAATATTATTCAATTTATAATTAAACAAGTATGAATCAATACGAAACCGTTTTCATTTTGACTCCCGTTTTATCTGACGTTCAGATGAAGGAAGCGGTAGAAAAATTCAAAGATGTTTTAGTTTCTCAAGGAGCTAAAATTATCAATGAAGAGAATTGGGGCCTTAAAAAAATGGCTTACCCTATCCAAAAAAAATCAACTGGTTTTTATCAGTTAGTTGAATTCGAAGCAGAGCCTTCTGTTATCGATCAACTAGAAGTTAACTTCCGCCGTGACGAACGTGTTATCCGTTTCTTAACATTTAGAATGGACAAATACGCTTCTGAATATGCTGCTAAGAGAAGAAACATTAAATCAACAAAAAAGGAGGGTAATTAATTATGGCACAAGCTCAATCAGAAATCAGATATTTAACTCCACCATCAGTAGACGTTAAAAAGAAAAAATACTGTCGTTTCAAAAAGAACGGTATTAAGTACATCGATTACAAGGACCCAGAATTCTTGAAAAAGTTCTTAAACGAACAAGGAAAGATTCTTCCTCGTCGTATTACAGGTACTTCTTTGAAGTTCCAACGTCGTATTGCTCAAGCAGTAAAGAGAGCACGCCATTTAGCGTTACTCCCATATGTAACTGACATGATGAAATAATTGAAGGAGGATTTGTAATGAATATTATATTAAAAGAAGACATCGTAAGTTTAGGATATAAAGGTGACATCATTGATGTAAAACCAGGTTACGCACGTAACTTCCTAATCCCTACAGGTAAAGCCGTTATCGCTTCTTCATCTGCAAAGAAAATGCTTGCTGAAGATCTTAAACAACGTGCTCACAAGTTAGAGAAAATTAGAAAAGATGCTGAAGCTATTGCTAACACACTAGAAGGCGTTTCATTGACTATTGCTACTAAAGTAAGCTCAACTGGAACAATCTTTGGTTCTGTTACTAACATCCAAATTGCTGAAGCTCTTGAGAAACTAGGTCATAATATCGACAGAAAACTTATCATCGTTAAAGGTGTGAAAGAAGTTGGTAATTATACTGCTCAAGTTAAACTTCACAAGGAAGTCGTAGTTGAGATTCCTTTCGAAGTAGTTGCTGAGTAATTTAGCCTATTTTAAAATATAGAAAAGGAGAATCATTTGATTCTCCTTTTTTTATGTGTTAAAGTTTCGTTTAAAACAGATAATGGGATCACCGTCAAAAGTGTGGGGATTTATATCAAATTATTATCTTTGTATTCTATAAATAAAATATAGTGATCATGTCAAAATATGAAGCCCTTCTCAGTTTAGCAGAGTTCATTTTACCTGCCTCTTTTCTAGATTACTT
>JASLDF010000110.1 GCA_030151635.1 Bacteroides sp.
GTTATAGATATATTGATACTGAAAATACGGATTTAACTGACTTACTATGATTAAAAAATTAGCGGTATGCCTACTAGCAACTGTTACTATATCGGCGTGTAGCAGTGACGAAAACACGCAATACCCTGCCCCCGAAACAGAGACTTCGCAAGATTGGATTCAATCGGCAGATATCTTTGGCTCTTGGGAAGTAGCCGATGTAACGATATCTTTAGATACAGATGTAAAGGGTTTGGAAGAGGTTATGAAAACCGATAAATGCCAAATTGGTTACTATAAGACCATCATTTTTAACCCCGATGGTACATACGTTCAAAATCAAAACTTAAATATAAGTAGCAATCAAACGACACCTAGAATTGGTGCTAAGTTAACGGGCACATACTTTGTGAACCGCAATGTTATTACGCTCATTCTTGATCGTGAAATTAAACCGGACGGATTCTACCCCAACCAAATAACAGAATTGCAGGCTACACTTGAAAACAATATTTTAACACTTCAAACAGACGTAACCCTGTTTATGCAAGAAATTGGTCTGGGCTATTATGCTTCTAAATATAAAGAGCTAGACCAACATAATATTCTTAAAGATAAACATTGGTCCGATCCTTCATTCTTGAAATCGGCCATCTGCAAAACAACATTGCAGAAATAAACAAGACCCTATTTTTCAATTATAAATTTCTCTGAAAGGCGTGTTGGTGATTTTTCACCTCACGCCTTTCTCTTTTAAGACCAACCTCAATTCAAAATACGCTAGTTGTTATCCCTCCCTATGCCTCATGAGTCTTCTTAGAAAGAAGACTGAGTTCTCTTTCAATGAAGACTCTGTCTGCTCAGGGTAACAAGCAGCACCTTCATACAAGGCTAAAATCAAAGCTTTTACAGAATACTAATTTATATTTCTTATTTATAAGAAATATAAACAAATCAATAAATAGAGCCCGGTATTTAGTAAATTTGCAAACTTAATTTGTAGCATTTCATATGATTAAACTAACTTATTGCACGTTCATTATCTGCGCATTTGCTCTTTTAGGCTGCACTCACACCACCGAGGTTCGCACGCTAGGAGAAACTGAATACTATTTTAACGAAAAGCTGGCTTCTCTATCCATTGATACAGACCAATCGTGTTGGATAGGCAGCGAAACGGGCGATATTATTAATCATAAAAAAGAAAGTAGAGTAAGCTATCAGCTTGGCGAGGACCGTATATATAAGGTGCTGCGGGCAGATTCCGTTTTGCAAGATCCTGAATATTGGATTGGTGTACGAAACTCCGGGTTGCAACTTTGGAACTTATCATTGGGAACACCAACAAAAACGAAAACATATTCCATTCCTCATAAAGGATACAAGTACTCGCCCTACGATTTTGTTCAGAGTGGCGATACGCTCTACGTAGCTACAAGCCAAGGATTATATGCCACCCACCGTAAAAACAGTGGTGAATTAAGTTTAGTATTTCCAACCAACGAAGTACTTGAGCATCAAAATGGCTATACTTTTTTAATCCCCAATTTAAAACTCATTGAACATCGCCTACTTTTAGCATCTAGTCCTACAGGCATATTGAGCTATAACCTCATAACGAGAAAGCAACACTTATTTTTACCCAACCAACCTGTCGATTATGTTACGTATTACAACCGCCACATTTTCGCACTATCAGCAGGATTTCTATATGAGATAACTGAAGCTGGGCAAATTTTACAAATAACCGAAGTGGGCGAATCTTATAAAGTATATCACCAAATTGAGGGTATTCACTACTTTATTGGGTCGCATGAGATTCTACTTAGTAACAATTTAAAAACATTTACTTCGTTTAAATTAAGAAGAAGCATTCCTCTGTTTTCAAGAAATGTAATTGCTTCTGATGCCGAGAATGGTTTTACTTTTCTGCTCACAAACAAAGCCATGTGGCGAATATCGAACCACATTGATATATTTAAAGGAGGAAATCCCATTCATCTTAGCACATCAAGCAATTTAGGACACTATTTTTTAGACAGCAACAACCAACTTTTCCACCTTAACAAAGGCGATTCTATAGCGAAATGGACATACGCATTGCCTCAAAAAGACGAAGTAAAGTGGATTCAAAGCCTAGACAGAATCCTTTATTATTACACGAGTAACGATGAGTTGAAACGGGTAAAGTTATCTAGAAATGGATTGAAGAACCGATTGTATAATCCTCCAAAGACCATTCTTAAATCGAACGCTAAAATTACAGCTTGTTCGGTTCAACAAATGGGCGAAGAAAAATATGCCTACGTAGGTATTCAAGACGGATTGATTCGCCTGAATATCGACAATAAAATTGATACAGTTGTAGGCTTTAACGATAAATACATAACAGCGATGTTTAGCCACGATACGAGCGACGAGTTGTATTTGGCCACTCTAAATCACGGTATCTTTTACATGAATGCCAATCAAGAGGTCGACCATATTCAACCTACAGAAAAGTGGGCATTTATCAACGACATTGCAACTACATCTGGCTATGAAAAGAACCTTTTGCTACTAACCAACCACCAATTAATATCTGCTAGAACACAAGATTCTATTGCCGTTAAAGGCTATCAAAAATTGCTATATGCCAACGACAGTACCCTCTATGCTATGCCCGAATTTGGGGTTCATAAATTTAGATTATCAGGTGGAAAACTTAGGTCTTTGGGGGTATTCTATAACGACATTCGCTTTACCAAATGGGCATCGACTGCTTTAAACGGAGAACTATTTTTGGGTTCTTCATTGGGTGTGCTTCATTTCAAAGTGGACCAAGAGAACAATTCTTCGTGGGTTGAAATTCCTCGTCAAAACCCTTTAAACAACTATTTAGCACTTCTGCTGATGCTGCTACTGACGGTAATTGCTGGTACTGGAGGCTTGTTTCTGGTCTATCGGAAGAGAGATAGCCAACGATATATGGCGAGCAAAAAAGAAGATTTGTGCGAAAGATTGCTAGACTTGAAGACTTTCTATGAAATGCTTAACATTGCAGATCATGTAACAATTCAAAAGCTAGAGAACCGCATTGAGGGCATCGACCCCAATCTACGAAACAAAGGAACGAAGAGTGAAATCAACACCATATCAACAGAGTTAACGAACTTGAACCGTGAGGCTACTTTATTATTGCCGCAAAAGATTCAACATCAGCTTGAAAAGTTGGAGGTTTCTAATTTTGCCGATGCAAGTTCACTTATCCAACGCACCCTGCTTGCACAACAAGCTAACAATATTGAAACGATTAAACTAAGGCTTATAGAAAACGATGCATGGATTGCACGTACGCAAGAGGTGGAAGTACTCGTATTGGATAGAATAAAACAGTTGGAAGGTGTTATTGAAATTGA
The DNA here is from genome assembly GCA_030151635.1 of Bacteroides sp. Classification (GTDB taxonomy): domain Bacteria; phylum Bacteroidota; class Bacteroidia; order Bacteroidales; family Bacteroidaceae; genus Bacteroides_E. The sequence goes on from JASLDF010000110.1 coordinate 3,378, forward strand.
TGAATTTACCCAAGGATTGCGTGCCAGCTTTATTGAGTTGTACGAAGCACGCACTCGCCTATCGTTCTCCAACTTGGAACAACAATTGGCTACACTTTGTCATCAATACAATCAAATAGACTCGTCTTTTGGAGCGGATAAGGCTTTGTTAGTTGCCACACAATTTCAAGAAAAAGCGACATTGCTCAAAAATGATTTTCCGAATGAAGCTTCAATAGTTACATCGGCCTTGGTGCGATTAACAGAGAAGATTAATAATCAATCTATTTTTGATATTTTACGCCACTTGAGCAGTATTAACAGCGAACTACTGGCACTCGAGAACATCAATTACCTGAAAGACGCCATGCAATTATATAGCCACAAACGCAAACAGCTGGTGGCAGAAAACGAGCAACTCATCAATAAAAAATTTGATACCGACCTAGATAACTACTTGGCAGAGCAACTTCGAAAAGAAATACAGGCAATTGGAGCCAGCATTGACCGTTTTTACACGAATGTTACTCCGCCCACTTCGACTCTATTTACGGATGTCTTGAAGTTTTCAAACTACGACGAACAGCAACCCAAGGTCTTAGCACTTCTTCTTGCCCATGCAAAAGTGAAGCGAACATTTATACCTGGAATGCTCGATGTGTACGGAAATTTAAACCCCGTTATTAGCAGGTTGGTGAACTCTAAAATTAAAACCAACATGCACGAACTTACACAACTTGCCAAAGATGCAGATACTCCATCTGTCGTGGCATTGCTTATTTTAGATTTATTGAATGGATAGTTACCCCACCATTTAAATTAAAATGCAGTTCTTGATTTGCAACTAAGCAATTCATCAACTGCATTTTTTAATTCCACACCAAAAAACAACCCCTCCACTCCACGATTGATGTCCTACTGAAGCACCATCAGTAGTAAAAAGAGAAAGGAAAAAGAAGGGGAAAGGAATGCTGTTCTTAACTTGCAACTAAACAGCAATTCATCGATTGCAATTTTTTAATTCCACACCAAAAAACAACCCCTCCACTACTGAGGTCCTACTGAAGCACCATCAGTAGTAAAAAGAGAAGGGGAAAGGAATGCTGTTCTTGATTTGCAACTACACAGCAATTCATCGATTGCAATTTTTAATTCCACATCAAAAAACAATCCCTCCTCTCCACGATTGATGCCCTACTGAAGCACCATCAGTAGTAAAAAGAGAGATGGAAAAGAAGGGGAAAGAATGCAGTTCTTGATTTGCAACTAAACAGCAATTCATCGATGGCATTTTTTAATTCCACACCAAAAAAAAATCCCTCCTCTCCACGATTGATGCCCTACTGAAGCACCATCAGTAGTAAAAAGAGAGATGAAAAAGAAATGCTGTTCTTAACTTGCAACTAAGCAGTAATTCATCGATTGCAATTTTTTAATTCCACACCAAAAAAAATCCCTCCTCTCCACTACTGATGTCCTACTGAAGCACCATCAGTAGTAAAAAGAGAGATGGAAAAGAAACTGGGGTAAAGGATGTTTATATCGGTTTACAACTAGCTAAACATCGATGTATCAAGCTCTAGTGACAATGATTG
>JASLDF010000134.1 GCA_030151635.1 Bacteroides sp.
TACTACACTATCGACGTTACAGACGAAATGGTAGCAGAGCAAGTTGCAACTCATACTCAACGTACAGGTAAGTATGATAAAGTTGAAGCTTACCAAGATAAAGATATGTTGAAAGGCGCAATTGCTGAAGTAAACGATAAAGGTAACATCAAACGTACAGGTATTAAAGCTGACGAAGTTGTTATGATGCCTGCTTATATTAAAGATGAAGCTCAAAAAGCATTGTTTAGCGAATCTAAAGTAAAAGATAATATTGTATTTAACCCATTCTTGGCTTACGAAGGCAATGAGGCTGAATTAGCTTCTCTTCTTAAGATTGAAAAAGAACAAGTCAAAGAACTTGAAGGTGTTGAATTTAAATTTCAAGTTGACGAAATTACTCGCTTTGTTCCAGGTGAATTGAATCAAGAATTATTTGATCAAGTTTATGGCGAAGGTACAGTGAAATCTGAAGAAGAGTTCAAGGCTCGTGTTAAAGAAGAGATTGCTAAACAATTTGTAATGGATAGTAACTATAGATTCCTTCTTGATTTGAGAGAAACTATGGTTAAAAACGAAGGTGAATTACAATTCCCTGATGCACTTCTTAAACGTATCATGTTGTTAAACAACAAAGATAAAGGTGAAGAGTTTATCGAAGAAAACTACGATAAGAGTATTCAAGAACTTGTTTGGCACTTAATCCAAGAGAAATTGGTTAAAGAGTTTGAGGTGAAAGTTGAAGAAGTAGATGTTAAAAACATGGCAGCTGCGGCAACTCGTGCTCAATTCGCTCAATATGGTATGACTCAAGTTCCTGAAGAATTACTTGAAAATTACATTCAAGAAATGATGAAGAACAGACAAACTGTAGATAATTTAGTTAACCGTGTAGTTGAAACTAAATTGGCTGAAGCAGTTAAGGATAAAGTTACTTTGGATTCTAAAACAGTTTCTGTTGAAGAATTTAACAAGCTATTTCAATAAGACTCACTTTTATTGATAAAATATAAATGCACAAGGTTATTTAGGAATAAATAACCTTGTGTTTTTTTTGAATCTATTCTTTTTTGTTTCTTTGTACTTGAAACAAAATTAATGTATACAATTATGGATGATTTTAGAAAATATGCAACCAAGCATTTAGGTATGAATGGCCTAGTTCTTGATGAAGTCGTTAAGTCACAAGCTGGATACTTAAATCCTTATATCCTTGAAGAAAGACAATTAAACGTAACTCAACTAGATGTGTTCTCTCGTTTAATGATGGATAGAATTATTTTTCTAGGAACGCAGATTGATGATTATACAGCAAATACTTTGCAAGCTCAATTGTTATATCTTGACTCGGTTGATTCAACCAAAGATATATCTATATATATCAACTCTCCAGGTGGCTCTGTTTATGCAGGGTTAGGTATTTATGATACAATGCAATTCATTTCAAGTGATGTGTCAACTATTTGTACTGGTATGGCTGCTTCAATGGCTTCTGTACTTTTGGTAGCTGGTGCGGAGAAGAAGAGATTTGCTTTGAAACACTCTCGTGTCATGATTCATCAACCTCTGGGTGGTGTTCAAGGGCAAGCATCTGATATTGAAATCACAGCTAGAGAAATTCAAAACATCAAGAAAGAACTTTATACAATTATTTCTGATCACTCGAAAACTTCTTATGATAAGGTGTGGGCTGACTCTGATCGTGATTATTGGATGACGGCTGAAAAAGCCAAAGAGTATGGAATGGTTGATGAAATCTTGATTCGTAAATAAGCATGGGGAAATCAGATAAAACATCAAGAAAATGTAGCTTTTGCGGTCGTCCTGAAGGAGATGTTGGTATCTTAATTTCAGGAATGACTGGTTTGATATGTGATCAGTGTGCAGAACAAGCATATGATATTTCTAAAGAAGTATTGAATTCAAGTAAAAAGGAGGGTGATAAGGATTTAATCCTTGATGAACTACCGAAACCTATTGAGTTTAAAAAATTCTTAGACGAATATGTAATCGGTCAAGATGATGCCAAACGCTATCTTTCTGTTGCGGTTTACAATCACTATAAAAGACTATTGCAGCAAGCTGATGATAGTGATGTAGAGATTGAAAAATCAAACATTATCATGGTAGGAAGTACTGGTACAGGTAAAACATTATTAGCTCGTACTATTGCTAAATTATTGAATGTACCTTTCACTATTGTTGATGCTACTGTGTTGACTGAAGCAGGATATGTAGGAGAGGATATAGAAAGCATTTTGACTCGTTTACTCCAAGTAGCAGACTATGATGTTGATAAAGCTGAAAAAGGAATTGTTTTCATTGATGAGATTGATAAAATTGCTCGAAAAGGAGATAATCCATCCATTACACGTGATGTAAGTGGTGAAGGTGTTCAACAAGGTTTGTTGAAGCTTCTTGAAGGGTCTATTATTAATGTCCCACCTCAAGGAGGTCGTAAGCATCCCGATCAAAAAATGATTCCTGTTAATACAAAAAATGTACTTTTCATTTGTGGAGGTGCTTTTGATGGTATTGAAAGGAAAATAGCTCAACGATTAAATACACATGTTGTTGGCTACAATGCTTCTAGAAAATCTATGAAGATTGATCAGAAGAATATTATGAGCTATATTTCTCCTTTGGATTTGAAATCTTTTGGATTAATCCCAGAAATTATTGGTCGTCTTCCAATCTTGACTTATTTGAACCCTTTAGATCGTGAGGCCTTGCGTTTAATTTTGACAGAACCTAAAAATTCGGTGATTAAACAATATGTCAAACTTCTAAAAATGGATAATGTAGATTTGACATTTGATAATGAAGTGTTGGATTTTATAGTGGATAAAGCTATCGAATTTAATTTAGGTGCTAGAGGATTACGATCAATTGTAGAGAATATCATGATTGATGTAATGTTTGAAATACCTTCGAAATCTGTAGAAACATATTCTATCAATCTTGAATATGCAAAAGAACAATTAGCAAAGTCGAATTTATCAGTTAATTAGAATTAATTCGGTATTTGATTTGTCAAATAAGTATTTTCTCTTATTTTGATATGAAATTATAACTATTTTTATTCTTGAATATTAATAAGTTGTTTATAACTTTGTTTGAGTGGCCTCTTGGAGATTTATCTAGAGGCTTTCTCAGCGAAGCTAACTAACTAATAATCGAATATCGATGGCTGATAAAGAAAATTTGAGAAGTCAACTTAAAAAATATTTTGGGTTTGATAACTTTAAGGGGAATCAGGAGGCAGTAATTAATAACCTGTTGACTGGTAACGATACTTTTGTGCTGATGCCAACTGGTGGTGGTAAATCACTATGTTATCAATTACCTTCATTGATGATGAAGGGTACTGCAATTGTTATCTCTCCTTTAATCGCATTGATGAAAAATCAGGTCGATTCAATGAGGAGTTTTAGTGAATATGACGGTGTTGCACACTATATCAATTCATCTTTAAATAAAGGTGAAGTAGATCAGGTTAAAGCTGATTTATTAAGTGGTAAAACAAAACTTCTATATGTTGCGCCCGAATCGTTGACTAAAGAAGACACTATTGACTTTTTGAGATCTATAAAAATCTCTTTTTATGCGATTGACGAAGCGCATTGTATTTCGGAGTGGGGGCACGACTTCCGCCCTGAATATAGGAAAATTCGTCCTATTATTGATGAGATTGGAACAGCTCCAGTGATTGCACTGACTGCCACAGCAACACCTAAAGTTCAACACGATATTCAGAAGAATTTAGGTATTACTGATTCCAGGGTTTATAAATCATCTTTTAATAGAGAGAATCTATTTTACGAAGTTAAGCCTAAAACAAAAGATGTTGATCGAGATGTTATTAAGTATATTAAAAACAACTCAGGTAAATCAGGTATCATTTACTGTTTAAGTCGCAAAAAAGTAGAAGAACTAACACAAATACTTCAAGCAAATGGAATTGAGGCCCGAGCATATCATGCAGGAATGGACTCGAATACAAGAAATGCAAATCAAGATGACTTCTTGATGGAAAAAGTAGATGTTATCGTTGCTACTATTGCGTTTGGCATGGGGATTGATAAGCCTGATGTTCGTTTTGTAATTCATTACGATATTCCAAAAAGTTTGGAAGGCTATTATCAAGAAACGGGTAGGGCTGGTCGTGATGGAGGCGAAGGAAAATGTATTACATTTTATTCAAATAAAGATTTGCAGAAACTGGAAAAGTTTATGCAAGGTAAACCTGTGGCAGAGCAAGAGATTGGTAAGCAACTTCTGTTAGAGACAGCTGCTTATGCAGAATCTAGTGTATGCCGTCGTAAGACTCTACTTCATTATTTCGGTGAAAATTACGAAGTGGAAAATTGCGAAAATTGTGACAACTGTTTAAATCCAAAGAAACAAGTGGAGGCTCAAGATTTATTATGTTCCGCAATAGAAACTGTTCTAGCGGTAAAAGAAAATTTTAAAACTGATTACGTAATAGATGTTCTATTAGGTAATGAAACGTCTGAAATTCTAGCTCATAGACACGAAGATTTAGAAGAATTTGGTACCGGAAACGGTGAAAGTGACAAACTTTGGAATTCCGTAATTCGTCAAGCCTTAATAGGTGGCTATTTAGATAAAGATGTTGAAAAATACGGCACTTTAAAAGTAACAGCTAAGGGTCGTAAGTTCCTGAATAAACCAGAATCTTTTAAGATTATTGAAGACAATGACTTCGATGAAATTGAAGAGGATATGGAGGCATCTAGTAGTGGAGCATCTTTTTCCGTTGACCCTGCATTGTTTTCAATGCTAAAGGCTCTTCGGAAAAATATGGCGAAGAAGCTTGAAGTGCCACCTTATGTAATCTTTCAAGAAGCATCGTTGGAAGCAATGTCAACTATATATCCAGTAACTGTTGATGAGTTGCAAAACATACCTGGTGTGGGGGCTGGCAAGGCTAAGCGCTACGGTAAAGAGTTTTGTGAGTTAATACGTAAACACTGTACAGAGAATGAGATAGACCGCCCCGAGGACCTTAGAGTTCGCACGGTTGCTAATAAGTCTAAATTGAAGGTTGCAATTATTCAAGCTATTGATAGAAAAGTTGCGCTAGATGATTTAGCAATTTCAAAAGGAATTGAATTTTCAGATCTTCTGGATGAAATTGAAGCAATTGTATATTCTGGGACTAAGTTAAATATCGATTATTTCATTGATGAAATTATGGATGAGGATCATATGTTGGATATATATGATTATTTCAAAGACGATTCTACGACAGATAAGATTGGTGTCGCAATGGATGAACTTGGTGATGATTATTCTGAAGAGGAAATCCGCTTAGTTAGAATCAAATTCATTTCAGAAATGGCAAATTAATACTTAAATAATAAAGAATTAGAAGTGGGACTTTAGTTATCTAGAGTCTCACTTTTTTTGTTTTATTAGATTGTAAATGAATGTTATATTATTGATTCTGTTATCAAATAATATTTTTAATTTGGATTAAGTCTGATTTATAGCGAATAAAAATGTATATTTGCACGCAATAAATTTCTAAACGAACAACTCCTATGTCATTTATTGCTGATAAAATCATTATGGATGGTCTAACGTACGACGACGTATTGTTAGTACCTGCTTACTCTGAAGTTCTTCCTAGAGAAGTTAATCTATCAACCAAGTTTTCTAAAAACATAACGCTGAATATTCCGTTCATCACAGCCGCGATGGATACAGTTACTGAATCTCAAATGGCAATTGCTATTGCTCGTGAGGGAGGTATTGGTGTAATTCATAAAAACATGTCTATTGAGTCACAAGCTAAACAAGTTGCAACTGTGAAGCGGGCTGAAAATGGAATGATTTATGATCCCGTAACTATCATGAAAGGTTCTACGGTGAGAGATGCTTTAAACTTGATGAGAGAATATCACATTGGTGGTATCCCTGTTGTAGATGAAGGCAACTACTTAGTAGGGATTGTAACAAATCGTGACTTGCGATTTGAGCAAGATATGACTAAGATTATTGATGAAGTAATGACAACTGAAAATCTAGTGACAACAAATCAGTCTATCGATTTGGAGTTAGCAAGTAAGATTCTTCAAGAACATAAAATTGAAAAACTTCCAGTTGTTGATGCAGAAAATCATATTGTAGGTCTTATTACCTATAAGGATATTACTAAAGCTAAAGATAAACCTCATGCATGTAAGGATTCTAAAGGCCGTTTACGTGTTGCTGCTGGTGTTGGTGTAACTGCCGATACTTTTGACCGTATGGAAGCTTTGGTTAAGGCTGGGGTAGATGCTGTGGTAATTGACACATCGCATGGCCACTCTAAAGGAGTGATTGATATTCTTAAACAAGCGAAAATAAAATTCCCTGATATTGATATTGTTGTAGGTAACATTGCTACTGGCGAGGCTGCTAAGGCTTTAGTAGCCGCTGGTGCTGATGGTGTTAAAGTTGGAATTGGGCCCGGTTCTATCTGTACGACTCGTGTTGTGGCAGGTGTAGGTGTTCCTCAATTATCAGCGGTTTATGATGTCGCTGTTGCTCTTAAAGGTACAGGAATACCATTAATTGCTGATGGTGGATTACGTTACTCTGGCGATGTTGTAAAAGCACTTGCTGCTGGTGGCTATTCAGTTATGATTGGTTCGCTTGTCGCAGGAACTGAAGAAAGCCCAGGTGATACAATTATCTTTAATGGTAGAAAGTTTAAATCATACCGTGGAATGGGGTCTTTAGAAGCTATGGAAAATGGCTCAAAAGATCGTTATTTTCAAGCAACAGAAACTGATATTAAAAAATTAGTACCAGAAGGTATTGCTGCTCGTGTTCCGTATAAAGGACTTCTATTTGAAGTAATTTACCAATTAGTAGGTGGGCTAAGAGCAGGTATGGGATATTGTGGTTCTAAAGATATTGATGCTTTACATAATGCTAAATTTACAAGAATTACCAATGCGGGTGTTCTTGAAAGTCATCCTCACGATGTAGCAATTACTAGTGAAGCTCCAAACTATAGCCCTAATTAAAATATTAAGTAGGCAAACCGTAAAAAGGAAGTATGAGGTATTCTCATACTTCCTTTTTCTTTTTTATATATTTGTAAACATATGAAAGGAAATTGGCATAAAAGGTTGGTGTGGGGGCTTCTTGTAGTGATTCCCTCGTTATTGTTGGAGGCTAAAAATGACTCTGTCTACTTGTCTAAGTTACAATTGGCAGATGCCATGAAGCTAGAACTAGACAAAAGTCTAGAGTTTAAGTTTGCTGAGGCTCAATATAATTCTCAGTTGTATTGGAATAATGCACCAGCTGGTTATAAAAGCAGATTGGGAAGAGAATATTTACATAATGTAGACTTTAAGCTGAGAGTTTTGTTTCGTTCTTTGCCTCAACGTATGGATGTTCGAATTGAAAAGAAAGAAATAGCTTTAGTTGATTCCATCTATAATGCCTTCTATCTATCTAACGATGGCGAAAGTTTCCGCCAAAATGTATCCCTTTACTCAGAAATAAAGGAGGATTTATGGTATACTAGATTCCAGGAAACTATGGAGTTTCAACAAGTCGCTCAGAGCCTAAAGGTTGGTGGAATATCAAAACCTTTTACTACTCCTAAAGGAATTTATATAATTCAGAAGTTAGCGAGTGGAGGGGTTAAGAGTCGTTCAGACGCTCAAAATATATCAATGAAGAGTCTTTTAGAGGAATGTAATATTCGCATTACTCCCAATTTATTGTTAAACTTGTTTGACTCTTACCCATTGAGTACAGTTTTATTAACATCAGGTGAAAAAGAATATATAATGGCTGATTTTATATCTTTTTCATCTTCTCAAAAAGGGAGTACTTCTCATTTATGGAATAAGTTTCAACTTTGGGCTATTTCTAAAAGTATAGAAGCCACACTTATTAAAAACAAAGTGTATCAACAATCCTTATACGATGCAAAAGATAGCTTGTTGTTGTCTGTTGTATATGATTACAGAGTGAGGCATAGAGCTTTAAATTCACCAGATGAAGCGAGGTCGTTTTATTTGGATCACGAAGGTGAGTACCTTTTTAATTATACGAACTTTAATGGGTTGTTGATTCAAGGAAAACGTAAGAAATTAAAGAAGTTAAAATCGATTCTATCATCAATTCCTACAGAGGAATGGACTATGGCTGTAGAAGCCATTAATAAACAATCAAAGAAGCCTGAGTTTAAAGTTTTCTCGGGACAGTCTTTATTGAAAGATAACGACTTGATTCGCTCTTATTATAGAGATGCTCTTTTACCCTCTTCTAAAAAGAAAAACAAAGTTATGGATTCATACTTATCCACAGGTGTGTTTACACAGCCACTTATAAATTCGGAATTTATGAAATTAGTAGTTTTGGAAGATTATATGAAGTCCATTGAAGAAGATTGGATAAATCAGCTTTTATATGAAGCTAAAAAGGGAAAAAAAGAGTGATTCCTTTTAAAATCCGTTAATAATCAAGGGTGCAATAAATTAATACATTATCTTCGTATATTGAACTATTCAATATATTAAAATAGAAATATAACAACGATATGAAAAATATGCCAACAAGTTTTTTTCGTTTGTCAACGATTTTACTAAGTCTTTTTGCAGTTGCATGTGGAACTAGTGCTAAAGCTCAAAATAACGTTATTGACGAGGTTATTTGGGTTGTAGGCGATGAAGCTATTCTTAAATCCGATGTCGAAGAACTACGTTTAAATGCCTTGTATAATGGACAGAAGATAGATGGAAATCCTTATTGTGTCATTCCTGAGCAGATTGCTATTCAAAAACTTTTCTTAAGTCAAGCAAAGTTAGATAGTATCGAAGTTTCAGAAACTGGTATTATCAAGCAAGCAGACTATATGATGTCTGAGTATTTGAAGATGTTTAACTCGAAGGAGAAAATGGAAGAGGTGATGAATAAAACAACATCACAAATCCGTAAAGAACTAAGAGATAATATTCGTGAAGGAGAAATTGTAAAAGAAGTGCAATCTAAAATTGTTGGTGAAATAAAAATAACCCCCGCAGAAGTACGTCGCTTTTTCCAAGATTTACCTCAAGATAGTATTCCTTATATTCCAACTAAAGTAGAAGTTCAAGTTATAACGCAAGAACCAAAGATTAGTTTGTCTGAAATTGACAATGTAAAGAAAAAATTGAGAGATTATACAGAGCGTGTATATGCAGGGGAGATTTCGTTTAGTACTTTAGCTCGCTTGTATTCAGAAGATCCAGGAAGTGCAATTAAAGGTGGTGAGTTGGGATTTAGTAGCCGCGGTAGCTTCTTGCCTGAATTTGCGAATGTTGCTTTTAATATGCAAGATCCTGATAAAATATCAAAGATCGTTGAAACTGAGTATGGTTATCATATTATTCAACTTATTGAAAAACGTGGAGATCGTGTTAATGCAAGACACATTTTATTGCGTCCAAAAGTATCTGAAGATGAAGTATTGAAATCTATCAATAAACTAGATAGTGTTGCCATTGATATCAAAGATAAAAAGTTCTCATTTGATGAGGCTGCACAGTTTATTTCTGACGATAAGAATACTCGTAATAACAAAGGTTTAATGCCTAACCCAATGGATAACACTTCTCGTTTCGAAATGCAGATGTTACCTCCAGAGATTGCTAAAGCTGTAGAGTTTATGGAAATTGGGGAAGTTTCTAAAGCTTTCACGATGATAAATAATAGTGGAAAAGAAGTTTGTGCTATTGTGAAATTGAAAAACAGAGTGGACGGACATAAAGCTACTATTACAGACGATTATCAAAAGTTAAGAGAGTTGGTTATCTCGAAGAAGAGGGAGGAAATCTTGCATAATTGGATTGTGAAAAAACAAGGTGAAACTTATGTTCGTATCAACGAAGGTTGGAGAGACTGTGAATTCACTTATCCGGGTTGGATTAAAGAGTGATTTCTGAAGTTTAGAATTTAATTTATGATTAAAGTAATACAAAATATAAATATACGTGTGTTCGCAGTGTTTTTCTGCATCTCTGGGCTGATGTTGGCTTTGCCTTCGAATGCTTTGGCACAAGAGTCGAAAGTGCGTATTGAATTAATTCATGCAGACCATGGTGTAGGTAGTAAAGACCTAGGTCCAGATGTAAATGTATTTAAAGGAAATGTACATATTCGTCACAAAGGAATGAATATGTATTGCGATAGTATTCTACTATATGGAGGTAAAGCAAATTCAATAGAAGCCTTTGATAATGTAAGAATGGAACAAGGGGATACTCTTCATTTATATGGTGATTATCTTTATTACGATGGTGGAACTGAATTGGCTCGTTTAAGAAACAATGTAAAATTAGTAAACCGTGAAGTTCAATTGGTAACTGATAGTTTAAACTTCGATCGAAAAGTAGATTTAGGTTATTATTTTAATGGTGGAGAATTGACAGATCCGACTAATACTTTGACTTCGAATTGGGGACAATATAATGTAAACTCTAAAATTGCAAAATTCCATAAAGAGGTTAATTTAGTTAATGATAGAGCAGTGATGACTTCCGATACATTGCACTATGATACTGAAACAAAAATAATCTCAATCCTAGGACCTTCTGAGATTATTAGTAATTCATCCAAGATAAATTCTAGCAAAGGATTCTATAATTCTTTAACTCAGGAAGTTAATCTTTATAATCGCTCAACAATTGACACTGATGGAAGAGTGATGACTGGTGATAGCTTGTACTATGATCACTTACGTGGTTATGGGCAAGGTTTTGGACATGTCCAAATGGTAGATACTGCCCGCAAGAATATGCTGGAGGGAGATTATTGCTTCTATGATGAAATCAAACAAAATGCATTGTTGTATAATAGAGCGATGCTTGTAGATTTTTCTCAAAGTGATAGTTTGTATGTTCATGGGGATACGGTTCGCTTAAATACTTTTGAGCAAGAAACAGACTCTGTTTACCATCTAGTACGTCTGTATAATAAAGTGCGTATGTACAAATCGGATATGCAGGGTGTTTGTGATTCTTTAGTTTATAATAGTAAAGATTCATGTATAACACTTTACACAGAACCTGTATTGTGGAATTATTCTCAACAATTGTTGGGAGAGAAAATTATGCTTTATCTAAATGATAGTACTATTGATTGGGCTCATATCGAAAATCAAGCAATGGCAATTGAAAAATTAGATACAATTCATTATAATCAGGTATCTGGAAAACAGATTAAAGCTTTTTTTGATAATGGTGAAATGCATAAGGTAGATGTTGATGGAAATGTGATGATTAATTACTACCAAGAAGAACGTAATGGTTTTTTAATCGGGTTGACGTATGCCGAAACTAGTTTAATGGAAATGGAGCTTCTTCATATGCAATTGGAGAAAATAAGAATGACTACGGCTACAAGCGGAGTCTTTTATCCTTTGCCATTAATCCCTAGTGATAAGTTGTTTTTGAATAACTTTGTATGGTTAGATTATTTAAGACCTATAAATAAAGAAGATATTTTTAATTGGAGAACAAAGAAGCCTGAGCATATGTTAAGGGAATCAAGTCCTGAGATGACACAACCAATGCCGGCAGTTCAACAAAATAGAAGGAGAAAGTAAATATGGGATTTTTAGGAGGTAACTCTCGTAAACCAAGAGCTTTTAACCATCAGTATATTTATGTGGATACTCGTAAAGAGAAACTCCAGAAGATGGAAGAGTCCGCTAAAAGAGAATTAGGAATTTTACCAGAGAAAGAATTTGATCCAAATGATATTAAAGGTAAGTTTTCTGAAAATACAGTACATCTTAAAAAGCATCTTTCGAAGAAGAAAAGACCTTACTTTTGGATGATGGCTTTAGTACTAATTGTTTTATTAATTTTCCTATGGAATTATATAATGACAGGCGAATGGTCTTGGTCTTTGTTCTAAGGTAAAAACTAATATTTAAAATGAGTGATATAATACAAATACTACCAGATTCAGTTGCTAACCAAATAGCTGCAGGTGAGGTTATTCAAAGACCAGCCTCTGTTATAAAAGAGTTGGTTGAGAATTCACTTGATTCGGGTGCAAAAAACATCCAAGTGATTATTACTGATTCGGGAAAGACTTGTATGCAAGTTATTGATGACGGAAAAGGGATGTCTGCTTTAGATGCTAGAATGGCGTTTGAAAGGCATGCTACTTCTAAAATTACGAATGCTGCTGATTTATTCGCATTGCGTACCATGGGATTTAGAGGAGAAGCTTTGGCTTCTATAGCTGCAGTTGCTCAGGTCGATTTAATCTCTAAAAGAGAAGAAGATGAGGTTGCTACAAGTTTAACGATTACTGGTTCTAGATTAGTTAACCAAGAAATCGTGGCAGCTGGCACTGGGTCTAATTTTTCCATAAAGAATCTGTTCTTTAATGTACCAGCAAGACGTAAGTTCTTGAAAACAGAAGCAACAGAACTTAGTAAGATATTAACTGAGTTTGAGCGGGTGGCGTTGGTAAATGAAGGTGTCAATTTCTCATTATTCAGTAATGGTACAGAATTGTTTAACTTGCCAGAAACATCGTTAAGACAGCGTATTATTCATCTTTTCGGCAAAAAATTAAATCAGGATTTACTATCTGTAAATGTTGATACTACACTGGTCAAGATTCATGGATTTACTGGTAAATCAGAATCATCTAAGAAGAGAGGTGCTCATCAGTATTTTTTCGTTAATGGTCGTTATATGCGTCATCCCTACTTTCATAAGGCTGTGATGGATGCTTATAAAGAGCTTATACCAGTAAATGATCAAATATCTTATTTTCTATATTTCGAAGTAGATCCTAGTAGTATTGATGTTAATATTCATCCGACTAAAACTGAGATAAAATTCGAAAATGAACAAGCTATCTGGCAAATAATTTCTGTTGCTGTAAAGGAAACGCTTGGTAAATTCAATGAGGTGCCTTCTATCGATTTTGACACTGAGGGTATGCCTGATATTCCTATCTTTTTAGGTGAAAATAACTCTTCTTCAGGGATTGAGGTTCCTAATATAACGATTGATAGCTCATTCAATCCTTTTAAAACGAATTCTAGATCTTCAGGTCCAGTCGGTAATGGTGGAAGTTACACGATACCTTCTAGAGGAAACTTGGTCCCTAATGATTGGGAGAAACTTTATGAAGGTATTGAACGCACCAGTAAATTAAATGCTCCTATTGATGAGTTTGCTCTAGAGGAGAGCCTTGAATCTAAAGGCAATATTGTTGAGAGTAAAGCGACAATCGATTTATATGGCAATAGTGAAGATAAGCAGAATTTTGATGAAGGGAGTAGCTTGTTGCAATATAAAGGTACGTACCTTGTAACACCGGTCAAATCTGGTCTGATGTTAATTGATCAACATCGAGCACATATACGTGTTTTGTATGATAAGTATATGGAACAGATGAAATTACGCAAAGGTGTTTCACAAGGGGTTTTATTTCCAGAGATGATTCAATTACCAATTTCCGAAGCTGCTATTTTAGATAGTATTAATGAGGATTTTGCTGCTGTTGGTTTTGAAATAACGAATTTAGGTGGTGGTAGCTTTGCTATAAATGGGGTCCCTGAAGGAATTCAGGGTTTAGATCCTACGGAATTAGTATATAAAATGCTACACTCTGCAATGGAAGAAGGAGGAGATGTAAAGAGTCAAGTCCAATCCATATTGGCATTGACATTAGCTCGATCTGCTGCCATTGTCTATGGTCAAGTTCTTTCTATATCAGAACGAACTAAATTATTGGACAATCTTTTTGCATGTGCCTTACCCAATTTTACTCCAGATGGCTTGACCATTTTAACAACCATATCTGATAGCGATATAGATAAACGGTTTGAAAAATAAATAATATAAAAAGCGAGGATTACTAAATTTAGTAATCCTCGCTTTTTATATTGTTATTGATTTAGTTCTTAATATGGTTTGAATCCAATAATTTGACGAACCTCTCTAATGGTCTTCAATGCATTTTCACTTGCTTTTTCAGCTCCTAGTTTAGCAACTTTGTCCATGAATTCTGTGTTTTGACTGTAGTCAATAATTCTTTCACGTAGTGGTTTTGCGAAGTTTACAACATCTTCAGCCAATTGTTTTTTTAGGTCGCCATAACGAATAGAACAATCGTTCCACTTTTCTTCAAAGAAAAGCTTAGTATCTGGTGTAGATACAATATCTAAGAAGGTAAATAAGTTTTTGATTACTTCAGGTTTTTCGCTATTTGGAGCTTGAGGTCCTTCATCAGTAACTGCTTTCATAACTTTCTTACGTATGGTTTTTTCATCATCAATTAGATAAATGCAGTTACCATCGGATTTTCCCATTTTGCCAGAACCATCTAGCCCTGGGATTTTAATTGCTTCTTTGGTGTAGCTAAACGATTCTGGTTCTGGAAATAATTCAGTTTGGTAGATGTTGTTAAACCTACGGGCAAACTTACGAGCCATTTCCATGTTTTGCTCTTGATCCTTACCTACAGGAACTTTAGCTCCACGGTGCATTAAAATATCAGCAGCCATTAGAGTTGGGTAAGTTAAAAGTCCAGCATTCACGTTGTTTGGTTGTTGACGAGCTTTATCTTTAAATGTAGTAGTACGTTCAAGCTCTCCCAAATAGGCATTCATATTTAAGTATAGGTATAGTTCCAATACTTCTTTTACATCGCTCTGAATATATATAGTAGCTTTTTCAGGGTCAATTCCGCATGCAAGGTATGTTGCAAGCACTTTTCGTGCATTTGTTACAATATCTTGAGGTTTTGGGTGAGTGGTTAAAGAGTGCCAGTCAGCAATAAAGAAATAACAATTATACTCGTTTTGCATCTGCAAAAAACTCTTCACAGCCCCAAAATAGTTACCAAGGTGTATATCACCAGTAGGGCGTATTCCACTAACGACAGTTTCCATAAAAATACAGTATTTATAATTTACTTCAAATTTAGCGAAAAACTTTTGATAATCTTTGTTATGCATTAAATTTAGTACTTACTTTGTGCCAGTAAAAGAGAAAAAATGAAATATCAGAGTAATATAAATTGGAGTGTAGATACGTCTCAATCTGTTGTGCAACAGATAGGAGCGGGTGTCCCCTCCGTTATTTACCTTAAAAAAATATAATGCGTTGTCGTCTTTAATAGACCAACGCATTTTTTTTTATCTTTTATGCAGTAACAAGTTTAACTTTCATAATGAGTCATGGTGAAAAAAGAAATTAAAAAGGTTTTAGTTTTAGGGTCAGGCGCTCTAAAAATTGGTCAAGCTGGAGAGTTTGACTATTCTGGTTCACAAGCATTGAAAGCACTTAAAGAAGAAGGCGTTCAATCGGTATTAGTAAACCCAAACATTGCAACTATCCAAACATCAGAAGGTGTAGCTGATAAAGTTTATTTTTTACCTGTGACCCCACATTTCGTAGAAGAAATTATCAAGAAAGAAATGCCCGATGGTATTTTTCTAGCCTTTGGTGGACAAACAGCTTTGAATTGTGGAGCTGAATTGTCTCAGTCTGGAATTCTTGATAAATACGGAGTGAAAGTTTTAGGTACTTCAGTTTCGGCAATTATGAAAACGGAAGATCGCGATTTGTTCGTGAAAGAGTTAACACAGATTGATGTGAAAACTCCCGTCAGCCAAGCTGTTGAGAGTATGGAAGATGCTTTACTCGCAGCTCGTAAAATTGGATACCCTGTGATGGTTCGTTCAGCATTCGCTCTTGGTGGATTGGGTAGTGGTATTTGTGCTGATGAAAAAGAATTTAAAAAACTTGCAGAGAGTGCATTTTCTTTTTCAAAACAAATTCTAGTCGAAGAGTCACTTAAAGGATGGAAAGAGATTGAATTTGAAGTTATTAGAGATGCAAATGATCATTGTTTTACAGTGGCTAGCATGGAGAACTTTGATCCTTTGGGAATCCACACTGGAGAGTCTATCGTAGTAGCTCCAACTTGTTCACTTGCAGAAGATGAACTGGATTTATTGAAAACGATTGGTGTTAAGACAATTAGACACCTTCAAATTGTGGGTGAGTGTAACATTCAATACGCTTTTAACCCATTTACTAAAGATTATCGTGTTATTGAAGTAAATGCACGTTTAAGTAGATCTTCAGCTTTAGCTTCTAAGGCAACGGGATATCCTTTAGCGTTCATAGCAGCGAAGATAGCTTTGGGATTTACCCTAGATCAAATAGGGGAAATGAATACTCCGAACTCTGCTTATGTTGCCCCTAAGTTGGATTATTATATCTGTAAGATACCTCGTTGGGATTTGACCAAATTCGCAGGTGTATCCAGAGAAATAGGTTCCAGCATGAAATCTGTTGG
>JASLDF010000103.1 GCA_030151635.1 Bacteroides sp.
CCCATGGAATAAGAATATGCATAACGAAGGAGCTAAGTTAACGGGCGATAAAAACCCTGTTGGTTTTAAAGGGTATTTTAAGTTTGACAAAACACGCAAGCAGTTTAGCCTAAGTGTTGAATTGATGCATGCTGCAAAGACAAAATTTGACGACAAAGGCCAAGCATCACCATTTCATAGTCCCAGTAAACTACAAAGGCAACGTGACCATTGGGACGTAAAGATTAAAGTTCCTGTAGTGATTTATGCCAACCAAATGGAGGCGATTGAAGCTGAAAATGACACCCCTGAATCTGAAATATCTATAGATGATATGAAATTATTAAACTCCATCGCTGGAGCTTATGGAATTACTTGGAGAGAGGCATTGGCAGATTTAAACACACAAATTTGGGGCGATGTAAGTCCTGAATCAGGTTCTATGTGGTTTTAAAACAAGGTGCTATTATAGATAAACTCTATATGCTTTCAACCTAAACAGCTGCTTCTCACCCCGAGAGAAGCAGCTGTTCTTTTTATAATAAATACCTTGTTAATCAGTATTTATAATTGCGTCTATGTATTTATCCTTCATAAATCATTTTTTTAGTCATTCCACCATCGATTATAAAATTCTGTCCATTGATAAAGTCATTGGCTGGTTCTGCCAGGAAAAGACACATACGGGCAATATCTTCAGGCTTGCCCACTCTTCCCGATGGATGTTGCAGATGATCGTTTTCAGTTAGTTGGGTATAATCCTCATTTTCAATCCAGCCCGGACTAATGCTATTTGCGGTTATATGGAGTGGGGCAAGGGAAAGTGCTAATGCATGGGTCAATGAAACGATTCCTCCTTTCGAGGCTGCATATGCTTCGGAGTTGGGTTCACTCATTAAATAACGAGTAGAGGCGAGGCTGATGATGCGACCGTACGTATTCAAGTGAGGATGTTTTGTTCGATGTTCGGCTAGCTTTTTTGCTCCGATAAATAATGGACGTAAATTGATGGCTTGAATTTCGTCGAATGCTTCGATACTCAAATTAAGGATGGACTCAAAACGACTTACTCCTGCGTTATTAATTAGAATATCGATGTTCCCTTTCTCCAAAAGTACCCGATTTAAAACTTCAGTATAGGCTTTAGCATCTGCAATATCTACTGCGTAAAATTGACAGCGATAGTCTGATAATGAATTACAAAGTTTATTTCCGCTCTCTTTGTCCACATCGCAGAATATTACATCAGCATTTGCGCCACAAAAATGAGTTAGAATACTTTTACCAATTCCATGAGCGGCTCCTGTTATAAAGACCACTTTGTCTTTAATATTTGTACTAATTGTCGACATAGTTCTTTTTTATTTATTCTTTTTTAGGTTGATTTTACTTCACCCTACCTCATTGGAAAGATAATGAAAAAGAGTATTGAGTAACAAAGAAATACTTGTTATTTATATTGAAGAATGTAAGCTTCCCCCAAAGTAGAACTGTTTAAAAATGGAAAAACATTAAATTAGACAGCATTATGAGAAAGAGTAAATTTAGTCCCACGCAGATCGCTAAGATTTTAAAAGAGTTTGATCTTGGTAAGAGTGCCAAAAGAGATTATCCGTGAGCATGGTGTTAGTAGCTCAACATTTTATAAATGGCGTTCAAAATACGCTGGCATGAATAGTAAAGAGCTTAAACGCATCAAAGAACTTGAGGAAGAAAATGTGCGTCTCAAACAGATGTATGCTAACCTAAGAGATTATCGAAAAAAAGCTTTAAAGCCTTGTCAAAAGCGAAGTATAGCAAAGGAGTTTATCCGCTACGGCATCAACAGGGCGTGTCGACTATTACGCTTAAGCAAAAGTGTTTATTATCATAAGCATTTGGTCAAAGATGATGGTCACATAGAACAAGCTCTTCAAAATAAAGCCCAAAAACATCCAGAAGAAGGATTTTTGAAAGCTTATAACCGTTTAAGAAGTGAAGGTAAAGAGTGGAATCATAAACGTGTACATAGGATTTATGTAGCTTTAGGGCTTCCATTGCGTAGAAAGGTTAAAAAACGATTACCCACTCGCATAAAGGAGCCACTAGAGATACCCAGTGAACTTAATCACACGTGGAGTATTGATTTTGTGACAGATGTTTTGGATAATAAAAGACGTTTTAGAGCTTTTAATGTAATAGACGATTATAATAGGGAGGTTTTACATATAGAGATCGACTATTCGCTCACAAGTAACCGCATAGTATGGGTGTTAAATCATCTGATAAACAGAAGGGGTAAACCACAAAAGATACGCATGGATAATGGTCCTGAGTTTATAGCCAAAATAGCCTCAACATGGAGTGAGATGCAACAAATAGTTTTTAAATATATAGAGCCAGATAAGCCCACTCAAAATGCGCTAATCGAGCGCTTTAATGGTAGTTACCGTAGAGGCGTTCTGAATCGATATATATTTGAAACCTTAGAGGAAGTCAGACAGCAAACAAGAATATGGATGAATGATTATAATAACCATCGACCACACCAAGCATTAGGTAATTTATCCCCTATAAAATACGCTAGTTGTGATTCTAATTAGGGGAAGCCGACATGATTACTACAGGATACTCGAAGAATACTGTAAATTCCTCCCAGTTGTTTCTTCAGCTTTACACGGCATACGAGTACTTAGAATCCCGTTTGACAGCAAAATCCTCTAGAACAGCTTCTGCAGCCTCTTTGTTGGGTGCATTATGGATATTATTCATTTCGGCAGTAAACGGATTCTTATCTTTCCAAACTACATATCTACAGACATTACGGATTTGATGCACGATGCAGATCTAAGTCTTGGATTCAGGTAAAACTGTACGTATAGCCTCTGTGAAGCCGTTTAAGTTATCCGTTGCAGTAATTAAGATACGCTCTGTGCCACAAGCTTTCTAGTCTGTCAGGACACCCATCTCTTTAACACAAAGAGATACAACAACGTTTTCTAGTCCCTCGTCCATGCTTTTACGTTTAGGTATAATCTAACTGAGCATCTAGCTTACCTTCGAGTATTTTATCTATACCACGCTTTTGATGGGCTTAAGGAAATTGTTTTATTTTTTGCCTGTTTTAACTATTTAAAGAACTCATCGGGGATAAAATATTCTGTTTTCATAAATGTGTAAGTTTTTTATTATAAAACAACGGCCTAGGTAAGGTTGGTAACCAAGCCGATGATTTTAATTTACACACTTTATGAAAGGCTATTGCCTTGATACTTTTAGTTAAAGAATCAATGACTTTGTTGCTTCACATAAAACGCAGTTTCTCTTTTACGATCTATAAAAAACTCTTTCTTGAAGGTATAGAGGTAAACAACAAGAAAATATATAATATATTAGAGTATAACATAGTTATTTTTGTATATTTATTTATTTTAATATAATTACTATGACGACTAATATCAATGATTTCAAATTACTAGCAAAGAAATGTGAGAAATATTTTGACTTAATGACTAGTACTTTATCTATAGAAACTCCCTCAGATATAGATACTATTACGAAAGAAAGATATGGGTTCTACTTTTTCATTTTGGAAAATCTCACCAACATCAAAGATTTTTCTGACATAAAATTATTAATAACTGATACAGATTTTAATAGCTATTTTTTTAACGATCGTGCTGAAGACTATGGAATAGATGCTATTCATATCAATGATGAGGATGGAACAATTAATTTATACAATTTCAAATATAGGGAGAAGTATAATCCTGATAAAAAGCAGAGTATAAATGAAACTATACTTTCGACTAAGTTTATTAACTCATTATTAACCGAAAAAACACAGGCTCTAAATGGGAGGATTAAAGATTACGCGAATCAAATAATAGAATTATTCAACAGCAGGGATGTTTGGAAGATAAATTTATATGTTGTAAGTAATGAGAAAGTTGAACTGGATAAAAATGATCCTAACCTAAAACAATTAGAAGAACATTACGATCTTGATATTTTGCCTATTGGGTTATCAAAGATTAAAGAATTAATGTCAATCAGACCAGAACCAATTGGTGCTAAATTAATATTAGAGAAAGATGCTATTATGTCATATAGTGAAAGTTCTATAGCATCTGCGACTTCTTACATTATAAGATTAGATTTAAATGAACTCATAAGAATCACATGTTCAAGCAAGGAGTTAAGGAATAAGTATAATATTGAAGACCCCAACGAGCTCTCTAGTACAGAACTAGATTATTCTGTATTGTTTGACAATGTAAGAGGATTAATTCTGAAATCTCCTTTTAATAAAAACATATCAAAAACAATTAAAGAAGAGCCTTCAAAATTTTTCATGTATAATAATGGGATAACAATAACCTCTGAAACTGTTATAGCAGAAGTGATTAATGCAGGAAAAAAAGTAAAGCTATCTTTAGATGGATTTCAAGTACTCAATGGAGGACAAACACTAAGAACAATACATAATTTCAACAAACTAGATGCTGATAATATTACATCTTACTTATCTAAGGCTCAAGTGTTAATTAGAGTATTTAACACATTTGATCCTACATTGAAAAATAAGATAGCAGAATATACAAACAGCCAAAATGCAATTTCTGTGATTGATTTAAAATCTCTATCTCCTGAACAAATACAACTTGAGCAATATCTAGATAATCTGGATATAGTTTACTCTAGAAAGAACGGAGATATAGGGCTATCAGAAGAAAAGACGTATAGCTATAAAATTAAGTATGGAAAAATTTGGCCAGATTCTATTTGCTCTTAAGGGCTTTCCTGAAAAAACATCTAATCAGAAAAAACAGATTTTCGATAAATATTACGATTCACTTTTTGGAGAATCTAAATTAGTGATAAGTGATGCTCCCAATCAAATCAAAGAGTACTTTGAGATAAAAAAGACATACGAAGCAAATAGCCATTTTAAATCAAGTGATCAAAAGATACTTTATATTTTATATCTGCGTAAAAATCTATCGTTAAAGATTAATGAAGTCATAGAGCTATTTGAACGCTATTTGAATGAATATGAAACAGAAACGGAACTATCGGATGCTAGAAAATTGATTCAAGCCAGATTTAAGATATTCTTAGATGAAAAATTTAATATAGGATAATAACACTCTCTTTGACTCTCTTTCATAAAGAGTGTAAGTTAAAATGATCGGTTTGAGTAACAACTTTACGCAAAATAGCATCTATACTAAAAAACTTAAATATTTAGCAAAGAGTATTGCTATTATATTAAATACAACATATCCATTTATTACTCACATACAACTTAAATAGCTAAATATTAAAAGCTTACACTTTCCCCATCGAAAAAATAAAAAACAAAACCACAACAGACAATTACATAGAAAAGCAACGTGCCGATTACGAAGCACGAAAGGCAGCTTGGGAGAAAGCCAAAAGATTAGGCATTCATAAACCCAAGGTGAAGAAGACAGAAGCGAAAGAGAAATAAAATGAAATGAAAGGGGCTTGGATAGAAAATATTCAAGCCCCTTTTTCATTATATATATCACCTCACATTTAGTTTATATTCCCGATATATCTAAAATATATTTTCTAGTATAAGGCGTGAATTGTTCAGTATTTTAAAGACCGAACAAAGCTAAAAATCATTTAGTAGGTATGCAGTAGAGTTACATTGAGAGGGATGTTTTTTTAAGAAAAAGATTTCTAAATCTTAGATGATACAGAGTAGCTATTTCCAAAAAGGATTCTTTAATTTCTTGTCTTTTATTCAAATACAGCAAGAAAACAAGGCTCTCTTTCAATCAGATTACTTAATACTAAATTCACTCGCATTACTAGATTCCGAAGATTCATTTTATAGTCAATACGACCAAATCAATTTATACTTAGATAGTGATAGTGTTGGAATAAGAGCCACAAATAAAATACTTAATAGATATCCAAATGCTAAAAGTTATTCCAGTACATATTCAAATTACAAAGATCTAAATGAGTGGTTAGTAAAATCTATTTTAGAAAAGTGATTTACTATAAAATCACACATTGCAAAAACATAAGCGATATGTTATCATTCCTCATTTAAGATTTTGTACATTGTAAAAATGTACAAAGTCTTAAATGTTAAAAGTAATATTCTACAAAATCTAATCTTTTAATACTACTTTCTGCATCTATTAAAAGTGATTTGTTACATAGTTACAATCACAACTACGATAAGTGATTTATCGCAAAATTGCACTCAAACAGCATTTTATTAAAATAGGATAATTCTTGACACGTATTGCCAAAATAACCATGTGAAATTTTGCACTGCAAGATGTGAAGTTGTATATACAACTTTCGCC
>JASLDF010000184.1 GCA_030151635.1 Bacteroides sp.
GTTACTTTCTCTAATAGAGGGAGTTGTTTTCTCTTCTTTGCCACTATTTTATTCTCTTTTAAATTCGGTGCAAAAATAGTCATTTTTTCAGAATATTAATTGAAGTGTGCCCACTGATTTTCTAGATATTAAGCTAATTCAACAACTGGGATATATTTATTTGGTATTTATTCTTGAAAAAAGACATCCACTAAGCTGAAAATATTTTTTAAAGACCTATTCTTGTTTTAATTAGTGAATTTGTTTTTATCTTCGATATGTAATGCATCAATAGAAATGATAAAAAAGCTTTGCTACATACTAGCATTATGTATGTACTTAAACCCTTGTTCCATAAAAGATGAATTTAGATGATATAATTGCAACTTTGCCACCTAAGGGCAAGAAACGAATCGATGCCATTATTGCATTGAGTTCTATGGAAAAGCCCGAAACTGTTTTATTTCAGTTGGCTCAAACTGAAAAAGGCAAATGTAAGACCGAAGCACTTAAATTATTGGCTCAGTTCAATTACACTCCTTCTGGTGTTTTATGGCGTAAATTGGTTCGTGGTAAATATATGGGAGAAGCTGTATTGATGCCTTCCTGTTCCAATGTAGTATCGCAAGAAATTGCTCCTGTTATTAAAAAGGAATTTGAAGAGTTGATTTCGTTACCAAAAGCTACTTGCCTAACTGCAATTCAGCTAGAGAAATTATCGTTCTCTATATCTATAATGTTGGGTAAAGCTTCCTTGGATATGCTAGATGTCTATAGATTTATAGCACAAAACAACGAGTGGTTTAGCCTTTTGAAGGTGATAAATAACGAATTCATAAATCTGGTAGATGGATTTATTCGGATATGGAATCCAACAAAGAACGAACTAAGTAAGGTATTCCCTGCTGTTTTAACAGCTTCTATCGTGAAGAGTAAAGACGAACGCTTGTTTCAACTGGCCCATGAACTTTATAATGTTTATGGTGGACCTTGGCTAATGCCATCTTTTATGACAAGTATACTTACGAAGAGCAAAGAAGAAGTATTTACTCAGTATGCTCCATTGCTAGCAAATAATGTTTTAGCAATTTATCTATTCAATGTGTTTGGTATGCTAAATTATGCCGATCTACCTAGAGAAATGTTGCAGTATTATCCAGATTTCAAGAAAGGTTATGAGGTGCTGATATTTTGGGGCAGTTATAGTTATGGGCTGTATGATACTCGCTGTAGTTTCAATCAGCCTGTGGAATTAGATACCCGTTGGATCTCTTTATTAGCCGTAACCCCACATGAAATGAAACCTAAAGTAACGCTACAGACCTATAATCGTAGGATGGGAGGCGTTAAATACGAAGATTTTGATGAAATGCTTCTTGGTTTATTGCCACTCGAAATGGACAATTCACCACTAAAAGAGCAATTAACCGCCTACTTTTCTATCAGAAGTAAACAGGACGATGGAGAGACTAGTCTATATAAAGATGTCAAGCAGCGATTTAATTTAGACTGATGTACCCAATTTTTATATTAAACTCATTAAGAAACGATGAAATTAGAAGACTTAAATAGACTTGAAAACCTATTCAATTTTACATACCCCAATTCGTACAAACGTATGTGCTTAGATGGTATGTTGTATTGTGGAGAGTATGGTCCGAATTGGCATAAGACTGAATATCCCAAATATAGGGAATTTCCATCTTTATTGCTTTTCGGTTTAGATATAGAACTATTGTATGCTAATGAAATTGAGAAAGAAGCAACCTATATGCAAACGGAAGAGCAATACATCAAAGAATATCAACTAATTCCTTTTGCTCAAACGGGTGGAGGAGACCTTTACTGTTTCTTAATTAATCGTACGGATATAGATGGTGAGATGGAAATTGTTTTAGCACCACATGATGAGAGTCATGCGACTATTTTGGCTCAAAATATATCCGATTTTATTTTTCGAAGCTTACTTGAAGTTGTTGCCTATTTTGATGGTGATAAAGAATCGCTTCAAGACATACGTAATATGTTAAGTACCCATCTTCGGTATCTTAAACCAAATCAGCAGAAAATAGTCCTAGATGTTTATAGTCGCTCGCTTCAAATGTACGAGTGGAAATCTCCTAATGGTGAATATGTAGAGCAGTACTTAGCCTTGATTAAACGTGAGGATTTGGAGGATTTACTTAAGAAAGAGCTTGGGTTTAACGATTTAAATACTCAGTTTACGTATATGCAATAAACATTTTTTTAAGTCGCTTTTATCTTCGTCATACTGTCGCATTTCATCTACAGGTGCAACTGTATATGTTGGAGTGAATGTATTGAATAACTTGTTAAATTAAATATGACAGACTTGAATTGTTGGTGTCGAATTAATATTATATTTGTAGGACAAACATTTAATGTAGTACACGCTATGATACGAGTGAAAATAAGTCTGTTATTATCGTTGTTGCTTCTTGTTACTCCCTTAATGGCTCAGCAAGAAAACAAAGCACACATTTTTTATGAAGAAGCAATGGATTTGTTATCCAGACAAGAAGATCCCATCTCTAAAGATAGTATTCAGGTAGCTATTGGTTTATACAAAAAAGCAATTGAAACCGACGAAAACTTTTCATTGGCCTACGAACAATTAGCAAGTGAATATTGGTCACTTGGAAAATTTAAAGAAGGTATGGCTATCATTGACGAAGGAATAGCTAAAAATAAAGAAGTTGCTTCTTTTTATTTAGTGAAAGGTATGCTTTTGGAAGACAGTCAGAAGGTTATAGAGGCGAAGGAACTTTATAAAAAGGCACAGCAACTCTATAATAAACAATACAAGCCTAAGAAGTTAATGAGTTTTGAGGATGTGTTTAACTATGCATTGACCTATTATTTATTAGAGAATCAAGATGCTGCAATAGCTAAGTTTGAATCAATTTGTGAGAAAGGAGCTTTCACCAAAGATGACCATGAATACTACTATCCATTAGGAATTGATACTCTTTCGGACATGGAGATTATGGATTATATAGAACAGTCGATTACGAATAAATATGGCTT
>JASLDF010000011.1 GCA_030151635.1 Bacteroides sp.
AAAAACATTTATAAGATTAATGCTATATTAATAGTCAAAAACGATTAATTTTGTGATTTGTCATCAAGCTTTAAAACAATCTTATGAATTTAGACTCTTTGACCGCAGTATCTCCAATTGATGGGCGATACAGAAGTAAAACCGCAGATTTAGCACGCTATTTTTCAGAGTTCGCTTTGATTAAATACCGAGTGCAAGTAGAAATTGAATATTTCATTAGTTTATGTAATATTCCTTTGCCTCAACTTAAAGGCGTAGATGCTTCGCTGTTTACAGACCTACGTGCCATTTATTCGAATTTCTCGCTTGAAGATGCTGAGAAAATAAAATCAATTGAAGCTGTAACTAATCACGACGTAAAGGCTGTGGAATATTTCATTAAAGAGAAATTTGATGAGATTTCTAACCTAAAAGACTACAAAGAATTTATTCACTTTGGTTTGACTTCTCAGGATATAAATAATACATCGGTTCCACTATCTTTAAAAGATGCAATTCGTGAAGTATATATGCCAAATATTACAGCTTTGGTAGATAAACTTGAAGAGTATGCAGAAGAGTGGAAGGATGTGTCAATGTTAGCTCGTACGCATGGACAGCCGGCATCGCCAACTCGTTTAGGGAAAGAAATACAAGTTTTTGCTTATCGTTTGAAACAGCAAATTGCTATTTTAAATAATGTAATATATTCTGCCAAATTTGGTGGTGCTACTGGAAACTTCAATGCACACCATGTGGCATATCCTGAATTTGACTGGAAAAAACAAGGCGAAAAGTTTTTAGAAGAACACTTGGGACTAGTCCGTGAGGAGTATACTACTCAAATTTCAAATTACGATAATCTAGCTTCTCTATTTGATGCTTTGAAGCGTATTAACACAATTATTCTAGACTTAGATCGAGATTTTTGGATGTATATATCGGAAGAGTACTTTAAGCAGAAAATCAAAGCTGGTGAAGTGGGTTCTAGTGCAATGCCGCATAAGGTTAATCCGATTGATTTCGAAAACTCGGAAGGTAACATCGGGATTGCTAATGCTTTATTCAACCACTTATCAGAAAAGTTGCCGGTGTCAAGATTGCAAAGAGATTTGACAGATTCTACTGTTTTACGAAATATTGGTGTACCTTTGGGGCATACATTAATTGCAATAAATAGTACACTTAAAGGTTTAAGTAAACTATTATTGAATCAGGGTGTTATTCAAAGTGATTTGGATAATTCTTGGAGTGTGGTAGCTGAGGCTATTCAAACAATTCTTAGAAGAGAAGGTTATCCTAATCCTTATGAAGCATTGAGAGATTTAACCAGAACAAATAAATCGATAACAGAACAATCAATACATGAATTTATCGATTCTTTACAAGTTTCTGAATCAATTAAAAAAGAGTTAAAGATGATTAGTCCTCAGAACTATACGGGGATTTAAAGAGTTTAATATAAAATATTTTGAGCCGTGAGGCTGTATGTTTCTTCAATATTATAATAAAATGAATACAGAAAAAGAAAATTACCAAGACAATTCTTCTCAAGAATTCAGCCGTGAGGCTAACAATAATGAGAATAGCAGAGGTGGATACTACCGTCGTAATAACGACAATGACAATTATGGTAATAATGATAGAGGCGGAAATTACCGTTCTAACAATAGATCATATAACGACAATAATCGTCGTCCATCTTACAATAGTGGGAACAGATCTTCTTACAACAACAATAACAACGATAGACCCTATAATTCTAACGACAATAGAAGAGATAATAATTATAGAGGTGGTAATAACTACAATAATAACCAAGATGGTCAAAGAAGAAGTTTCAATAGAAACAACGACTCTAACCGTCCTTCTTATAACAACAGCTACCGCAATAATGACGGAGATAATGCTGGTGGATACAACAACAGAAGATATAATAACAATTCAGGAGGGTACAACAATAACAGAAATTATTCTAATAATAACAGTTATGGTCAACGCTCTGAAAGACCATCTTTCCAAAGAAATGATGATAGTAAACCACGTCGTCCTCGTATAGATAGAAATAACGAAGGAGGAGGCTCTAGAGGTGGTTATAACAATAATTATAGCAATAATAACTATGGTGGTCGTAGTAATAACAACTACGGAAACAATAGATATAACAACCGAGATAGTTATAATAGAGGTGGTGGTCAACGCAACAGCTATAATAACAATGGTAACTTTGGTGGTAATAATTATGACAATCGCGATAGCTTTGATCAAAATGCTAAATATAGCGTAAAGAAACAAATTGAGTATAAAGAAACTCAAGTTGATCCGAACGAACCATTGCGTTTAAATAAATACCTTGCAAATGCAGGAGTTTGCTCTCGTAGAGAGGCAGACGAGTTTATTGCAGCGGGTGCAGTTGCTGTTAACGATCAAATTGTAACAGAATTGGGAACTAAGGTGAAAAGAGCTGATGAAGTACGTTTTAATGGAGATCCAGTTTCTATTGAACGTAAAATGTATGTTCTTTTGAATAAGCCTAAAGATTTTGTTACTACAATGGATGATCCAGAGGAAAGACGCACTGTAATGGATCTAGTGAAAGAATCTTGTGAAGAGCGAATTTACCCAGTTGGTCGTTTGGACAAGAAAACTACAGGAGTTTTATTGTTGACTAATGATGGTGAACTTGCTTCAAAATTAACTCATCCAAAATATGACAAGAAAAAAATCTACCAAATTACTACTGATAGAAATGTAGCTAGAGCGGATATGGAAAAAATTCTTGAGGGTATTGAGTTGAGTGATGGTGAGATTAAAGCTGATGCTATTGATTACACTGATCCAAGAAAGATGAATCAAGTAGGTATTGAAATTCATTCAGGAAGAAATAGAATTGTTCGTCGTATCTTTGAATCACTAGGTTATAAAGTAGTAAAACTTGACCGTGTGTTCTTCGCAGGATTGACTAAAAAAGGTCTTCGTCGTGGAGAATGGAGATATTTAACTCAACAAGAAGTAAACTTCTTGCAAATGGGTTCTTTTTAAGAATAAAATACAATAACAAAATAACAAACAGCAAAGACTCTTAATTTAAAGATGTCTTTGCTGTTGATTTTAGATAAGATTAAATACAATGGAAAAAATTAGTAGAACAAAGATTGTTGACCTTTTGAAACGTACCGATTTTGGTGCTAAGGTTAACGTAAAAGGTTGGGTACGTACTCGTAGAGGTAGTAAAAAAGTAAACTTTATTGCACTTAATGATGGTTCTACAATTAATAATGTTCAGCTAGTTGTTGACCTAGAACACTTCGATGAAGAATTGTTGAAAAAAATAACTACTGGCGCATGTCTTAGTGTAAACGGACTTTTGACTGAATCTGTAGGTTCTGGTCAAAATGCAGAAGTACAAGTTAAAGAAATTGAAGTGTATGGTGAGTGCGATAATACTTATCCTCTTCAAAAGAAAGGTCACTCTCTTGAGTTTTTGAGAGAAATTGCTCACTTAAGACCAAGAACAAACACGTTTGGTGCAATTTTCCGTATTCGTCATAACATGGCTTATGCAATACATAAATACTTTCACGATAAAGGTTTCTTTTACTTCCACACACCTTTAATTACAGCTTCTGATGCTGAAGGTGCTGGTGAGATGTTTCAAGTAACTACGCTTGATTTGAAAAACCCTCCGAGAACTGAAGATGGAGAGATTGATTATTCTGAAGATTTCTTTGGTAAAGAAGCAAACCTAACAGTTTCTGGACAATTGGAAGGTGAGTTGGCAGCAACTTCATTAGGTTCTATCTATACATTTGGACCTACATTTAGAGCTGAAAACTCAAATACACCTAGACACTTGGCGGAATTCTGGATGATTGAGCCTGAGGTTGCGTTTAATGAGTTGCTAGACAATATGGATTTGGCGGAAGACTTTATTAAATACTGTATCCAATGGGCGCTTGATAATTGTCGTGATGATGTACAGTTTTTGAACGATCACTTCGATAAAGAATTAATAGCTCGTCTTGAGAGTGTTGTGAAAGAAGATTTCAAGCGTTTAACATATACTGATGGTATTGCTATCTTGGAAGAAGCTGTTGCAAAAGGTCATAAATTTGAATTCCCTATTTTCTGGGGTGCAGATTTAGCTTCTGAACACGAGCGTTTCTTGGTAGAAAATCACTTCAAACGTCCAGTAATTTTGATTGATTATCCAAAAGAAATCAAAGCCTTCTACATGAAACAAAATGACGATGGCAAGACTGTGAAAGCAATGGATGTTCTATTTCCTAAGATTGGTGAAATCATTGGAGGTTCTGAACGTGAGTCAAGCTATGAGGTGTTGAAGCAAAGAATTGAAGAACTTAATATCCCTATTAAAGATATGTGGTGGTACCTTGAAACTCGTAAGTTTGGTACATGTCCTCATGCTGGATTTGGTTTAGGTTTTGAAAGATTATTGTTATTTGTAACAGGTATGGCTAATATCCGTGATGTTATTCCTTTCCCTCGTACACCGAATAATGCTAATTATTAAAAGAAATAAATAGGGTGCTTAGACTACTCTTATTTTATAAAACCCTCGTTACAATATTTTGTAGCGAGGGTTTTTTGTTTGTTTCTATCTCCTCATACAACACTCTCTCTTAGATAGGTTTTCTAGCCCGTTTAAAAACTGTTTAATCCGTAGTTGTTTGTCTTCCTATGATGAGTGAGTCTTCTTACTGAGAAGACAGGCATCTCTTAGTAAGAAGGTCGAGTTGTCTCCCTACGATAGAGTCTTATCTGCAGTAGAGATAATTGTACTCTCGGTTTTTAGAATCTATTTTCTGTTTAATAGGGCTGGTTTTAAAATTTACTGGCCTTTGAAAATGGTGTGTTTTTGGGCTTAGATGTATAAAGAAGAAAATCGCAGTTTTGTGTATTGGAAGAATTTGCCGATTGCTTTTAGCATTAAAGGGGTGAGCCTCTGATAATGGCACTGATTGTTCCCGTGAGTTTAGTTTTTTCGTTTTTAATTGACTTTAGATATTTTAGTTGTTGTTTTATTTGAAATTAGGAACTTGTAGAGTTGTTAAATTGACTGAAATTTTTGTTTGCAAACTGCTTGGAGTTTGCATTGTAGAGTTGTGTATTCTAAGAAAAAAAGTTGTGGCATTGTAGGTTTGAGTCAAAAGTAGGGTAATAATCTTGGTTAATGTCAGTTTGTTTAGAATTCATGCTGCCTATACATTATAATCTTGATCGGGAATATTGAGAATGTGAGGTTCTGAAAAGATAGGAAAAACACTTCATAGATGCAGTGTGTAGTTTAGTTATCTGTAATATACATGATTTTAAATGGTAAGTGGTTTACATACAGGATGTAAAAAGGTTCCAGATGTTGTATATACTGTGGAGGTTAAATGTGTTTTAATTAGTATATAGAGGGGGGAGTCAGTCAGTCTTTTATTTATATAGGTTATTCTATCTCGTAATATTTCCAATGTTTCATGGAATTGATATTGTCTATGTATTTTATAACCAGTAGTCTAATGTCTTTAGACCGATTGAGTAGTCTTGTTAAATTTAGGAAATAAAAAAGAGGTATTTTATAAAAAAATACCTCTTTCGTGATCCGCCTGGGGCTCGAACCCAGGACCCCAACATTAAAAGTGTTGTGCTCTACCTGCTGAGCTAGCGAATCATCTTATTGCTGTTTAGCGAGTGCAAATATAGGGGCTTCTTTTTTATTCTCCAA
>JASLDF010000071.1 GCA_030151635.1 Bacteroides sp.
TCGGAACAGAGAAAGCTCCTAAGAAGCGTACTCGTCGTTCAAGAAAAAGTAACAGTGAAGCAACTGATTCTGCATCAACAACAGAAGAATAAGCCACTAAATTTTTATTTTTCTAAATACTATAAATGGAGGATGTCCCAAATGGGCATCCTCTTTTTTATTTAAATATGTTACTGATCATGACTCTTATCTATTGATGTACTTACTTTCTTTAGTTAATTTTGTATTATTGTATCTGTTTGATATTTAGTTATGTAGTTTTAACTAAATCTAGTAAAACTATAATAGTTTAAATAGTTTTATATCTCTATATTTGCATTTCGTTAGTTGTATGAATTTTAATATGAATGTAGAATTGGACGCAAAAGAAATTTTGAGAGATCGTGTATTAGAGATGACTAATAATTTGTTCTCTACCTATGGAATTAAAACGATAACTATGGATGAAATTGCATCATCTGTTGGTATTTCTAAGAGAACACTTTATGAGTTGTTTACTGATAAAGCAGATTTACTATATGCTAGTATTAGCAGAAATCAAGAAATGATGAGGAAGTATGTAGATGGGGTCTTAGCAAGTACTGATAATGTATTAGAGGTTATTATGAATTGTTATAAATATACAATTAAGAATTACCACAATGTTAATCCTCGATTTTTTGAAGATATAAAGAAATATCCTCTTGCTTTTCATCTTTTCACTAAGGGACAAAAAGAGGATTCAAAGAAAAGTGTTGATTTTTTTAATAAAGGTGTTGAACAGGGACTATTCCGTACTGATGTTAATTTTGAGGTGTTGAACTTACTTCTCAAAGAACAAATGAACGTCCTGATGAACTCTGAGGTAAATAAGCATTATTCTATGGTACTTATTTATGAGTCTATTACTTTTACTTTTTTACGTGGTGTTTCTACGGAAAAAGGATATAACGAACTCGAAGCACTTGTTAAAGAGTATAGACTTGAGCAAGGTAAAAATTATTTAATCTAAAAATGTATGATTTTTTATAGACGAATATTGTTATTATCATTTTTATTTCTGGGATTTAGTATGTCTAATTTTGCTCAAACTACTCCTACTAGAAATAACTTGATTATTG
Organism: Bacteroides sp.; assembly: GCA_030151635.1. GTDB lineage: Bacteria > Bacteroidota > Bacteroidia > Bacteroidales > Bacteroidaceae > Bacteroides_E. Next base: position 1,101 of record JASLDF010000071.1, read on the forward strand.
ATATATTGACGATTACACTTGATGAAGCCGTCGATATTGCACTTTCCTCTAATCCAACAATTATAATTGCAGGTAAGGAAGTTGAAATTAAGAAGCAAGCTAAGAATGAAGTTATTTGGAATTTGCTTCCTGAAGCTACTATTAATGGATCGTATTCTAATACGATTAAGAAACAGACTATGGCTATGGACTTAGGGGGTGAAGTTCAGACCTTCAAAGTTGGTATGAAACATAATTATACTGGTTCGCTTAATGTAAACCTACCAATTTTTGCTCCAGCTTTGTATAAAACCATGACTTTGTCTAAGGAAGATGTGAATTTAGCTTTAGAGAAATCACGTGCATCCAAGCTTGATTTGATAAATCAAGTTGTTAAGGCCTATTTTCAAATTCTACTTGCTCAGGATAGCTATATGGTTTTAAATAAAAGTTTGCTCCAAGCTGAAGATAACCTTTCTGTTGTTAGTTCTAAATTTAAGTTCGGTAAGGTTAGCGAATATGACCAAATTAGAGCTGATGTGCAGATGAGAAATATTCGACCCTCTGTTATTGCTGCTGAAAATGCTGTTCGTTTGGCGAAAATGCAATTAAAGGTCTTGTTAGGAATTTCTAGTCCTGTTGATTTAGTTATTGATGATAAGCTAGATGACTATGGGATGGTATTGAAGGAAGATGGTTCTCAGTATGATTTTGAATATAATTATTCAATTGATTTATCTAATAATTCAGATTTAAAGCAACTTGATTTGTCGGAGCGTATGCTTAAGCAATCTGTTAAACTTCGAAGAACGAATTATTTACCTATTATATCATTGGATTATAATTACACCTATATGGCTTTGGAAAATAGAAGTAATGTGTTTGATTATAGTTGGTATCCTACATCTTCAATTGGTGTAAAAGTTTCAATTCCATTATTTAGAGGTAGTAATATGACAAAGGTAAGGCAATCTAAAATTGAACTTTCAAAAATGTATTTCATGAAGCAAGATGCCGAAAGACAACTCAGAATGCAAGCTGCTAGTTATCTTGATAATATGAAAGCAAGTTCAGAGCAATTAGAAAGTAATCAAGTTAGTGTTCTTCAAGCTTTGAAAGGAAGAACTATTGCAAAGAAAATGTATGAAGTTGGAAAGGGAACTATTTTAGAATTAAATGATTCCGAGATAGCTTTAGTTCAAGCTCAATTAGCATATAATCAAGCGATTTATGATTTCTTATCTGCTAAATGTGATTATTCTAGAGTTATTGGAATCGAAAATTTTTATAATAATATTAAGAACAAATAATAGATATTTAAATATATGGAAAAGTTATTACAATCCATTTTCGCTTTTACGACTGTGGCAATACTAATGTCATGTGGAAGAAAAGCTGAAGAAAAACCAACAGTTGTTGAAGACTTGCGACCAGTTGTTAAATTAGCTAGTGTATTTGAACGACCTGTTGCGCAAGTTTATGAATATACTGGTACAATAGAGCCGGAGTTTAAGAATAATATAGCGCCAGCTTCTCCTTTACGAATTGATAGAATACTTGTTGAAGTTGGTGACTTTGTTCGAAAGGGACAGAAGTTAGTTTATATGGATACTTCTAGTTTTAAACAAACAGAATTGCAATTAGATAATGAAAAACGTGAGTTTGAACGTATTGATGAATTGTTTAAGGTAGGTGGCGTGTCAAAGTCTGAGTGGGACGTTGCAAAAATGTCATTAGACATTCGTCAAACAGCATATGATAATTTACTAGAAAATACAACTTTATTAAGCCCTATCGATGGTATAATCACAGCTCGTAATTATGATAATGGAGATTTGTATAGTGGAACAATTCCAGTTTTGACTGTAGAACAGATCTCTCCGGTGAAACTATTAGTTAGCGTGTCTGAAAGTCATTTCTCTAAATTGAATAAAGGCTCTAATGTAGATGTTCGTTTAGATGTTTACCCTTCAGAAATGTTCGAGGGTAAAGTTAGCTTGGTTTATCCAACGATTAATCCTGAAACTCGAACCTTTACTGTTGAAATTAAACTTAAGAATGCTAAGAATATCATTAGACCTGGAATGTTTGCCAGAGCTGTTTTTAATTTTGGTAATCAAAACCATGTTGTTGTTCCGGATCAAGCTATAGTGAAGCAATCGGGTTCTGGTGAACGCTTTGTTTACGTGTTTAAAAATGATAAAGTATTTTATCAAAAAGTAGAACTTGGTCGTAGAATGGGTGATGAGTTTGAGCTTATTTCGGGTGTTGAGAATAATGCATCCGTAGTTATTGCTGGTCAGTCTCGTTTAGCAAATGGTGTTGAAGTTCGTGTAGTAGAATAAGTGGGTTTCTCACTAAATATAAATATTTAAGATAAAGTTTATGAGTTTATATGAAGGAGCGGTAAAAAGACCCATTATGACATCGCTATGTTTTTTAGCAGTCGTTATATTTGGCCTTTTTTCTCTATCTAAATTGCCTGTTGATTTGTATCCGGATATTGATACAAATACAATAATGGTTTTAACTGCCTACAATGGGGCCAGTGCTTCTGATATTGAAAACAATGTCACTAAGCCTTTAGAAAACACCTTGAATTCGGTTAGTAATTTGAAACATATTACCTCTAAATCATCTGAGAATATGTCTGTAATTACTCTTGAATTTGAATATGGTAATGATATAGATGTAATAACGAATGATGTTCGTGATAAATTAGATATGATTAGTTCTTACCTTCCCGATGAAGCTGAGACACCTATTATATTTAAATTTAGTACAGATATGATTCCTATTGTACTTCTATCTGTACAAGCAAAAGAAAGTTTGCCTGCTTTATATAAAATTTTGGATGATAATGTTGTCAATCCATTGGCTCGTGTGCCTGGGGTTGGTACTGTGTCGATTTCAGGAGCTCCTAAACGGGAGATTCAGGTATATTGTGATCCTGGTAAATTAGAAGCATATAATATTACAATTGAGCAGATAAGCAGTGTTATTGGTGCCGAAAATAAGAATATACCCGGTGGTACATTTGATACTGGTAATGAAACCTATTCTCTTAGAGTTGAAGGGGAGTTTTCTGACGCATCAGAATTGAATAATTTAGTTGTAGGTAGTATAGATGGCACGAATATCTTCTTGAAAGAGGTCGCTCGTGTAGCTGATACAGTACAAGAACGAGCACAGGAGACCTATAATAATGGCGTTAAAGGGGCAGTTGTTGTTATTCAAAAGCAATCAGGAGCAAACTCTGTAAACATTTCTAAGGCTGTATTAAAGGCTTTACCTCGTTTGCAAGCCAATTTGCCGAGTGATGTGGAGTTGGGTATAATTGTCGATACATCAGAAAACATTCTCAATACAATTAACAGTTTGGCAGAAACAGTAATGTATGCATTAGTTTTTGTTGTTCTAGTTGTATTCTTCTTTTTAGGAAGATGGAGAGCGACTTTGATTATTTGCTTGACCATTCCTTTATCTCTAATTGCATCATTTATTTATTTGGCAATTGCAGGAAACACTATTAATATCATATCTCTATCCTCCTTATCAATAGCAATTGGTATGGTGGTTGATGATGCAATTGTAGTTTTAGAAAACGTATCTACACATATAGAAAGAGGGTCGGAACCAAAACAAGCAGCCATCCATGGAACTAATGAAGTGGCTATTTCTGTTATTGCTTCAACTCTAACTATGATTGCTGTATTCTTCCCATTAACCCTTGTTTCTGGTATCACGGGAGTGATGTTTAGACAATTAGGTTGGATGATGTGTGCTATTATGTTTATTTCAACATTAGCAGCTTTGACGTTGACGCCTATGCTGTGTTCTCAGTTGTTAAAGAAGCAAGATTCTGAATCAAAATTATTTAAGACGCTTTATACTCCAATTCTAAAATTTCTTAACTTATTAGATAAACTGTATTCTGGAATGTTGAATTGGGCTGTTCGTCACCGATCGGCAGTAATATTTTTATGTTTAGCTTTCTTTGTAACTAGCCTTTTTATGATTAAAGGAATTAGTACAGAGTTTTTTCCAGCGCAAGATAATGCACGTATTGCGGTAAAATTAGAATTGCCCATTGGTACACGTACTGAAGTTTCTCAAGAACTAGCATCTAAACTTTCAGATCAGTGGCTGAAAAAATATAATAAAGAAATTAAAGTATGTAACTATACCGTGGGGCAAGCTGATACAGACAATACTTGGGCCTCAATGCAAGACAATGGATCTCATATCATTGCTTTTAACTTGAATTTAGTAAACCCTGGAGATCGTATTCTTACCCTCGAACAAGTCTGTGACATGATGAGGGATGATTTGAAAGAATACCCTGAATTCACAAAAGCGAATGTTATTCTAGGTGGTAGTAATACTGGTATTGCAGGACAGCCTACCGCAGATTTTGAGATTTACGGTTATAGCCTATCAGAAACCGATAGTGTTGCTGCAGAACTAAAACGAAGATTACTAAATATTCAAGGTGTATCAGAAGTTAATATCAGTAGAGCAGATTATCAACCAGAATATCAGGTCGATTTTGATAGACAAAAACTAGCTCTTCACGGGGTGAATCTTTCAACGGCGGGTACATATGTCCGTAACCGTATTAATGGTGCTTTGGCTTCTAAATATCGCGAAGACGGTGATGAATATGATATTAAAGTTCGTTATGCTCCTGAATTTAGGACAAGTATTGAAACTATTGAAAATATTTTGATATATAACAACCAAGGTCACTCCGTTCGTGTAAAAGAAGTGGGTAAGGTTGTTGAGAAGTTTGCGCCACCAACAATTGAACGAAAAGACCGTGAGCGTATCAATACGGTTTCTGCTGTTATTTCTGGGGCTGCACTTGGCGATGTTGTAAGAGAAGGTAATCAGGTAATTAAAGATATGGATATGCCATACGGAGTAACTGTACAAGTTGCTGGTTCGTATGAAGACCAACAAGAGTCATTTAGAGATCTTGGCGTGTTAGCAATTTTGATTATTATTTTAGTGTTTATTGTGATGGCAGCGCAATTTGAATCGCTAACATATCCTTTTATTATTATGTTTTCATTGCCCTTTGCATTTAGTGGCGTTTTAATGGCTTTATTTTTTACAAATAGCACACTTAGTGTGATGAGTTTATTAGGTGCGATTATGTTAATTGGTATTGTTGTGAAAAATGGTATTGTGTTAATTGACTATATCACACTTTGTCGTGAACGTGGACTTTCAATCATTTCTTCTGTGCTCACTTCTGGGAAGAGTCGTTTGCGCCCAGTACTTATGACCACAGCTACAACTGTTTTAGGGATGATTCCCATGGCTGTTAGTACAGGTCAGGGTGCAGAAATGTGGAGACCCATGGCAATTGCTGTTATTGGAGGGCTAGTTATATCAACTATTTTAACTTTGATATTAATCCCAACTTTATATTGTGTATTTGCTGGAACGGGTATTAAGCATCAGCGTAAACTATTGCGTCAAAATAATGAAATGAGTAGTTATTTTAAAGGAGTGAATCATTAAAAGTACATTAATCTTAGAAACAATGAAATCAATATTAATAACATTTGATCAAGCCCATTATGAAAGAATTATAGCTACATTAGATAGGCTAAATTGTAGAGGGTTTACGTATTGGGAGAGGGTACAGGGCAGAGGTTCTAAAACCGGAGATCCGCATTTTGGTAGTCACGCATGGCCTTCTATGTGTTCTGCAATTTTGGCAGTGGTAGAAGATGATCGAGTAGATCCAATTTTAACTGTACTGAAACGAATGGATGAAGATAAAGATAAGTTAGGTTTACGAGCATTTGTTACAAATGTAGAACAAGCCATTTAATTTATTCTAATTTAATCAACAAGGGGAAGGCTCATTAATTTGAGTTTTCCCCTTATTATTTTTCTATAATATCTATCTTTGTTGTGTTTTACTGAAAACATGATGAAATTATAAACATGAAAGATTACTTGAAAAGTGTTGTATTACTTACGTTTATAGTGCTTCTTGCTTTGTTGGGTTTAAATTTCCTACCCAAAATGACTCTGTTCGGGATAGAGTTTAAAGAAGTAGATATGTTGGCAGATGTGCGAGTTGGAATAATTCAACGAGATTTAGATGTTGACGATGTTACCGTTGATAGCACTGCTTTATATTCGAAATTAGATACAACAAATTTATCGCTACTTCAAGACTCTTTAGAAGTAGTGGCCATTCCTGCTGATACTATCAAATTATCGGCTAAAGAAGATTATTATCTTAATACAAAAAGAATATCAAGATCTGAGCGTGTTGATAGCTTGAGTCGCATCATTGATTATGCAGATTCAACGCAACGAGGAATGTACCCGTTTTATATGGCTTTGGATAATGTCGCAACTAAGGGTAATTATGCTCGAATCGCCTTCTTTGGTGATTCTTTTATCGAAGCTGATATTTTAACAGCAGATTTAAGAAACTTGTTACAAAAAAAATATGGTGGGCGAGGCGTTGGTTTTGTACCGATTACTTCTGAGATGAGATTTTTTAGAAGGTCTGTAAAGCATGATTTTAAAGGTTGGACTACTCATACTGTTACGCAAAAAGGATATCAGAAGAAAAACTTAGGTATATCGGGTGAGTATTTTAGCCCAACATCGAAGTCCTATGTTGAATATACTGGTCAGACTAAATTTGGTACGTTACTCGATACTTGTAATGTAGCCTCGCTATATTATACTCTATCGGATGATATGTATATTACAGAACGCGTTAATTCGGCCAATTTGGATTCTATTGCTTTGTTCGCAACTAATAAAGTACAACGCCATCAATATCTTGGTGAAATTGGTAAAATACGTTGGTCTATTCCTAAAGATTCAACTGCTTTGTTTTATGGAGCTTCTTTAGATGGTGATCGAGGTGTTATTTTAGACAACTTTGGTCAACGTGGAAGCTCTGGATATTCTTTGAGTTCTATACCATTCAAAACATTATCTGAATTTAATGAATTACGCCCTTACGATTTAATTGTTCTTCAATTTGGTCTTAATGTGGTGGCTAAGAACGTTAAAAACTACGATTACTATAAAAAAGGTTTATCAAAAGTGATTAGCTATCTTAAGAAATGCTTTCCTCATTCAGGTTTCTTGATTGTAAGTGTAGGAGATCGAAATTCGAAAGGTTCTGATGGGTATTATCATACGATGCCTGAAATTAAATACTTTATAGAGGTTCAAAAACAAATAGCAAAAGAGAATAATATTGCATTCTGGAATTTATTTGATGCGATGGGTGGGGAGGATAGTATGGTTGATTTGGTAGAAGCTAAACCAGCGAAAGCTAACCTTGATTATACACATATCAATTTTATAGGTGGAAAATACCTTGGTGAAAAATTATTCGAAGCAGTAGTCCAAGGAAAAACCAGCTTTGATAATATGGAGGTTTATGTTGATGAATAAAATAATGAAGTTTATACTCGCTTGTATTATCTTTACTGTAGGTTCGACGAGTATTCTGGCTCAAGATGAATTGCCTTCTAAAGCAGACCCACTAGGTGAGATGAAGCGAATAAAGCCAGTGCCTTTGCATAGTTTGCATCTGGATGTGCCTTTGCAGCATATTCAAGTTCCGACATCATTTAAAGGTGTGAAGAAAAATTTAATTGTTGATAAGAGTAATTCATTAGCTCCTTTTATGGAGAAATTGCGATTAGCACGAGCAGATTTTCTAACCGATAGTGTTCGGGTGCTTCATGTAGGTGATAGTCATATTAAGGGGCACTTCTTTACATATAGAGTGAGGGACTTGCTGCAAGAAGATTTTTCAATGTTGTCTTATGAAGATTATGGTATTAACGGAGCGGTTGAACGAACGTTTAATACTCCAGATCGTATTCGACAAATTGCAAGTTTTAAGCCAGATTTGCTTATTTTATCTTTTGGAACAAACACCAGTAACGATCGGAATTATAGCTCCCGATACCATTACCGTGAGCTGGAGTCGTTGATACTTCAGATTCGTCAACTTCTTCCAAAAACTCCGATTCTTTTGACAACCCCTCCAGGAGCTTTTGAACGTTTGGGTAGGAATAGATATCGACTAAATAAAAGAACCGATTTGGCTGTTAATGTGATAAAAGAATGTGCTGTAGATCATGAGCTAGCCTATTGGGATCTTTACAATGCAGTTGGAGGGGTTATTTATGCTCCAACCAATTGGATGAGTGCAAATTTAATGAGACCCGATCACATTCACTTTTATGTTGAGGGCTATGAACTTCAAGGAAATTTACTATATAAAGCAATAATTCAACACTATAATGAATATATCACTCCCTGAAATAGATATCGAAAAGTTTAAGAGTCTTTTTGTATACGATCCCACTGCACCAATGATTTTTAGTAGTGGGTTATTCCTATGGCTTTTTCTTGCATTTATTACTATTTATGCCTGTTTGAGAAAGGCTGATACTTTAAGAATTCTGTTTGTTACTCTGTTTTCGTACTATTTTTATTATAAAAGTAGTGGTACTTATTTTGTACTTCTTGCTGTAGTTACTTGTTGCGATTTCTTTTTTGCGAAATGGATAACGACCTATAAGGATGAAACAAATCGTAAGTTATTTGTGACACTTAGTGTTTTGGTTAACATAGGACTCTTATTTTACTTTAAATATACCAATTTTTTCGCAGAGATGCTTGTAAACTTAAAGGGGGGTAGTTTTAAAGCGTACGACATATTTCTACCTGTTGGCATTTCTTTTTTTACATTCCAATCTTTAAGCTATACAATCGATGTTTATCGAGGTCGAATTCAGCCGCTTACAAGGCTTCTTGACTATGCATTTTATGTTTCGTTCTTTCCTCAATTAGTGGCAGGACCCATTGTGCGTGCTAGAGATTTTATTCCTCAAATTAGAAAACCATTGGCTGTAACCAAAGAAATGTTTGGCCGGGGAATATTCCTTATTATTTGTGGATTGTTTAAGAAAGCCGTTATATCAGATTATATAGGAGTCAACTTCGTTGAGCGAATCTTTCAAAACCCTGAAATGTATTCGGGTGTTGAAAACCTAATGGGTATCTACGGGTATGCTCTTCAGATTTATTGTGATTTTTCTGGTTATAGTGATATGGCCATTGGTATTGCCTTGTTATTGGGATTCCATTTTAATATAAATTTCGATTCGCCTTATCAATCGGCATCAATTACAGAATTTTGGCGTCGATGGCATATTTCACTTTCAAGTTGGTTGAAAGACTATTTATATATTCCTCTAGGTGGCAACCGAAGTGGAAAGGTTAGGCAATTAATAAACCTAATGATTACGATGTTGTTGGGTGGTTTGTGGCACGGCGATTCCCTTAACTTTGTAATCTGGGGGGGACTTCACGGCATAGCCTTGGTTTGTCACAAAATAGTGATGGACATTCGTAAACGTGATCCAAAATATCAAAGTAAAGGGATTATGCGCTTCTTTGGTGTCTTTATAACCTTCCATTTTGTATGCTTTACGTGGATATTTTTTAGACATCAAGATTTTGATAGTGCTTTTGGAATGATTAATCAAATTGTTTCTCAGTTTAAACCTGGTGTTTTCCCTCAATTGATAGCAGGATATTGGCAGGTGTTTATTTTGGTTGGAATAGGGTACTTGTTGCACTATATGCCTAAATCAACCGAAAATATGTTTTCAAACTTTATTCAGAAAACGCCACTTATTGCAAAAGCATTAATTATAATCGCACTTGTATTTATTGTAATACAAATAAAAAGTAGTGATGTTCAACCCTTCATTTACTTTAAGTTTTAATTATTTGTAGATGCTTTAGTATAATCCTCCATTTCTTCTGATGCAATCAAAGATATGGAGGATTCTTTTTTAGCTCTAGTTGTATAACTAGCCTCTATAATTTATTTCCCAAAGAAGCGTGAGTTCTCTTAGTAAGACAACGGCGTTCTCTTAGTAAGAAGACTGAGTTATCTCAGGGAGGAGGAAGATGGTGAAGTTTAATTCTTTGTTTTCATTGTTGTTTTTCTGCTGATAATGCGACGGTGATCTTTAATTGGCTGGGGTGGATTTAATTTAATTTTTGAAAAAGTCAAATAGATTCCCTGAGAATTGCTTAAATCTAGTAAATAGGGCAGGGTTGGAATTGGGGCTTTACTGTATTTTGTAGGCAGAGAGTACAAAACTTCCTGTTTAAATTTTCAAGCGATCGTCTATTTCAAAATAACTCTATATAATAAGGAGTAAATTGCGGGTGTGTAAAGGTTAACAAAACCTATCGTAAAAAACTTTTATAGCTAACTTGCGTTGTAATAACTATATAGCAAAAGGAGTAT
>JASLDF010000087.1 GCA_030151635.1 Bacteroides sp.
CGTTGGTATCCTTCTGGGGTAGCCACATCTTCTACTTTATATTGATCCCATAGGCCTCCTGAATCTCGGAAGGTAGCGATACCACTCTCTGCACTAACTCCAGCACCAGATAAAACGACAATTTGTTTCTTCATATTTACGATTATATTGCTCTGTTAAATTTATACATCACTTTAATAGTGTCTTCAAATAAAAACTTTTAAATTTGTAGATAATATTAATATACTGAAAGTTGACATTCAAAACAACTTTTTAAAACAATTAGAAAATACATATGGATAAATTTAGCTACTCAATTGGTTTAGGTCTAGGACAAAACCTGAAAAGCATGGGCTTAGAAGAACTTTCTACAGAAGATTTTGCACAAGCAATTAAAGATATCTTTGAAGGTAATGAACCTAAGATTAGCCATCAAGAAGCTCAAACAATCGTTCAAGCATATTTCGCAGAATTACAAGCGAAAAAATCGGAAGAAAGTTTAGCTGCTGAAGCAAATTTCTTCGCAGAAAACACAACTAAAGAAGGTGTAATTACACTAGAAAGCGGATTACAATACGAAGTTATCACTCCTGCAGAAGGCGATAAACCATCAGCAACAGATCAAGTTAAATGCCACTATGAAGGTACTCTTCTTGATGGTACACTTTTTGATAGTTCTGTAAAAAGAGGCGAACCTGCTACTTTTGGTGTAAACCAAGTTATTCCAGGTTGGGTTGAAGCTCTTCAACTAATGGCTCCAGGTGCTAAATGGAAACTATATATCCCATCTTCTTTGGCATACGGTCCTCAAGGTGCTGGTGATATCATCCCACCTAACTCTCCACTAATCTTCGAAGTGGAACTTATCGAAATTTTATAATATAAAATATTAACTGATAATGAAAAACTTTAAAATTACAGCTTTATCTATTTTAGCAGCTGGTTCATTGGTATCATGTACTGGTGGAGCTATTCAAGCTAAATTAAATTCACAAGCTGATTCTATTTCTTATGCAATTGGAGTATCTCAATTCTCTCCAGAAATTCGTTCAATGGTTATCCAACAATTTGACAATGATAGTACTGTAATAAGTGATATCATTAGCGGTGTTGAATATGGTCGTAAGAATACAGCAGCCAAGACTAGAGCTTACCAAATGGGTGTAAGCATGGGCCAAGGTCTAAGTACAGACATGATTAAGCAAATGAATCAAATGTTTACTGGTGACGAAGATGCTAAAATCTTTAAACCTTCAATCATGATTAATGCAATTATTGGTGCTTTAGAGGGTAAAGAGCCTGCTATGGATGCTGAAACTGCAAATGCTTACTTTACAAGCAACCAAACTACTTTTTCTGAGGAATATGCTGCTGCAAAAGAAGCTGGAACTTTGAATGATCCTGCTTTTGAAGCAAAAGCTGATTCTATCTGTTTCGCCTTAGCTGCTATGCAATTTCCAAGCAACATTGGTGAAATGGTAATTCAACAATTCGACAATGATACAAATGTAATCGCTGACATTATTAAAGGTATCGAGTTCGGTCAAAAACACGTTGCTACTAAAGATAAAGCTTACTCTATGGGTGTAGGTATGGGTCAAGGTATTAGCACAGATATGATCAAACAGATGAATATTAGTATGCTTGGTGATGAAGATGCTCAGATTCTTTCAGCAGATAATATTCTTAGTGCTTTGATTACAGTTCTTAAAGGCGAAAAAACGCTTATGACAGTAGAAGAAGCTAATGAATACATGAATACTGCTTTACCAGCATTAAAAGAAGAAATTAACGAAAAAAAATACGGTGATTACAAAACCGAAAACGTGAAATTCTTAGAAGAAAATGCAAAAAGTGAAGGAGTTTTCACAACAGAATCAGGTCTTCAATACAGAATCCTTACAGAAGGTAAAGGTGATGTATGTAAAGAAGGTCAAGAAGCAGTTGTTCACTATGAAGGTAGTTTAATTGATAACACTGTTTTTGATAGTTCTTATCAAAGAGGTGAGCCTGCAACATTTAGTCCAAATAGAGTAGTTGGTGGTTTTAAAGAAGCATTATTAATGATGCCTGCTGGTTCTATCTGGGAAGTTTATATTCCTCAAGAATTAGGTTACGGTGCGAGTGATATGGGACAAATTAAACCATATTCAACTCTTATTTTTAAAATTGAGGTTCTAGAATTTAAAGATTAATTTGTCGTAAAGGCATGGAAATCCATAAAATAGAATAATTATTAGCAAGGAGATAAACATTAAGTTTGTCTCCTTGTTCTTTTATACGCTGATATCCGCTAGAAATGAAAAAAATAGCTATATTTGCTTACCTTTTGATTGCTGAATCAGAATAAATAAAACTTTTTATCATGGAAAAAATAGATAATCTTGACAGACAGATACTCAATATCATATCTCAAAATGCACGTATTCCTTTTAAGGATGTTGCAGCAGAATGTGGAGTGTCTCGTGCGGCCATTCATCAACGCGTACAAAGATTAATTGATCTAGGCGTAATCGTTGGTTCGGGCTATCATGTAAATGCGAAATCTTTAGGTTTCAGAACATGTACTTATGTCGGTATTAAACTCGAAAGAGGATCAATGTATAAAACTGTTGTAGAACAATTGAAAAATATCCCCGAGATTGTGGAATGTCACTTCACTACAGGCCCTTATACAATGTTAGCTAAACTTTATGCTAGAGATAATGAACATCTAATGGATCTTTTGAACAATAAAATGCAGGAAATTAATGGTGTTATTGCAACAGAAACATTGATTTCTCTTGAGCAGAGTATCAAGAAGGAAGTGCCTATCTTAGCTAAAAAGGAAGGAGAGTAAACAATGATTGATTTTTTGAGCGATTATAATCTTTCAGGACTATTTATAGGTATTTGTACATTTCTAATCATTGGAATATTTCACCCTATTGTGGTGAAAGCTGAATATTATTGGGGTACTAAGAGCTGGTGGATTTTTTTGATTCTTGGAATTGTGGGACTAGCAGCTTCTTTGCTAATGGATGATATCATCATGCAATCGTTATTGGGAGTCTTCTCTTTTTCTTCATTTTGGACGATTAAAGAAGTCTTTGAACAAGAAGAACGTGTCCAAAAAGGTTGGTTTCCTAAGAATCCTAAAAGAAAATATAAATTCTAAGTGATATTTTAAGACTTTTTCTTGCAATATTAAATAGAATCGCATACTTTTGCACACGCTACTAAAGAGTAGTAGTATCGGGCCATTAGCTCAGTTGGTTAGAGCAACAGACTCATAATCTGGAGGTGTTAGGTTCAATCCCTAGATGGCCCACAAAAAGGAGAATATCAATTGATATTCTCCTTTTTTTTTGTATCAAGTTGTAATATTTTGATTATGTGACTGTTATCTGTGGTTCTTTTAACATAGAGTTACCTTACTATGATAGGTGTGTCTTCTTTGAAAGAGAACACGGTCTTCTTTCAAAGAAGATTATTGCATCTTAGGTACATCACATAAATTACTATGTGATGTACTATCTTTTCATTACTTTAACGGACTATTATTAATTGAATTACTCTAATTAACTCTTTAATTTATAATGAGAACTTATCAATCTGCCCTTTTTATTATTCTTGTTGTATTGCTAACTGCATGTGGAGGTAAGTCTAAGCCTACGTCGACAAATGAAACAATAACACGAGCACATCAAATTCTAAACTATACCAATCAAGTCATAGCAGAATCTAATTATGTCAGCGTATGGATGAATAACGGGGAAGTACAAGTATTTGAGTTAGCCGAAATTATTGCAAGTTCAAAACCTTATGATATTAATTCTAAAGATTGGGCAGCATATAAAACAATGATTAGGGGCTTAACAGATGAGGCTAGAAGAAAAGCCTTTGATCTTTCTAAAGTAGCAGATGTATTATCACAGGAAGATTTTTCCTTTTTTCAACAGAATACAACTAGTTACTACTTTCAATTAAATCAATTAGAACAGCTATTTCTCCAAGCAGAAAGCAGTATTTGTGATGGACTGAATGAAGATGTTGATGCAGGGGGTACTTTATCAGATGCGTTGTTAAAATCTTACCAAGAAATGCTTCTGTGTTTGCGAAAAATGACCATACGAGCCATTGATTTGGGTGAAGAAGCAGAACTATTAACCCTTGAGGCATCACCTATGCGAGCGGTTATTCTTTTAATGAGAAGAGAAATGATTACAAATCGCCATCTTTTATTTAGCTTTTATAGGTACACTTCTAGTGAAATTAGTAAAGAAGAGTTGGCTCTACAATATGCAAACTATTTAGTCGTTACCACAGAGAGTGTAAAGCTTAGAGGGGACGCTAAAATTTCTGAAGCTCAAAAGCCAAGTTTTATGCTTTTTATTAAAACCTCAGATCTGTTAATGAGTTCTTTTCAACAAGCTATGAACACTATAAATCAGGAATGTAAATCTGAAAGTATTGACTTATTAACAATGGGAAAACATTACGATAATTTAGTAGGGTACTACAATGATGTGGTTCATTGATCACAAATAGATTAAAAAAAAAGAGCGTCTAACCTTATTGGGTTAGACGCTCTTTTTTTAATATTTAAAACTACTTCCTCCTAAGAATTCACGTAGTAGTGATGTAGGTGGAATAACCTTATCAGGTATCGATACGAAGAACTGTAAGAACTTAAGTAAACGATACGCCTCGGAAAAAGCTTCACTACTTTGTGGAACTTCCGAAAGAATTGGGATAGCATATTTTCTTAATGCTGCTAATTCAAATAATAATGCCGAGTTAAACATCGCATCAGCATTTTCTTGAAATGGGAAAATCCATTTATCTTCTCCCTCTCTAACACTTTTCCAGCGGTTGATTGTATCTTCTGCAGAGTACCCACGGTAGTTGTAATCACGAATAATACGGCGTAATAGACGGTTGTCAGTGGTAGGAATCCAGTTGTGATTATCGAGTGCTATAGTTGTTAAAGCAGATACATATATCATGTACTTGTTTTCCTTCGGTACATGAGGTGTTAACTCCGGATTTAGTGCATGAATTCCTTCTAGAATTAAGGCTGTATCATTCTCCAATTTAAGTTTTTTTCCTAGATACTCTTTTTTCCCTTTTTCAAAATTGTATGTTGGTAATTCAATTTCTTTTCCTGCGAGTAATTCTTGAAGATCTTTTTCAAATAACTTGTGATCTAGTGCATAAAACGACTCATAGTCGTAGTCTCCCTTTTCATCTTTTGGTGTAAGATGTCTGTCAACAAAATAATCATCTAACGATATGGCAACAGGGCGAATACTATTCGTCATTAATTGAATTGAAAGACGCTTGCTAAAGGTCGTTTTACCCGATGAAGATGGTCCTGATATCAGGATTAGTTTTACTCTATTGTCATTGTTTGTACCTCTGCAATAGATGTCCTCTGCAATTTTTACGATTTTCTTCTCTTGCAAAGCTTCTGCAATATTAATAATGTCTGTAGCATGTCCATTTTTATAAGCGATATTAAGGTCGCCAACGGTACGTACACGCATAATTTTATTCCATTGCAGTTGTTGCTTAAAGATGTCGAACATCTTTTCTTGCTTTACAAGTTCATCAACTTCATTTGGATTGTATTTGTTAGGAATGCGAAGTAATACCCCATCTCCATATTTTATTAAGTCGAAGACCTTGATAAATCCAGTTGATGGAACAACGTTTCCATAATAGTAGTCAATTGTGCCATCCAAGTCATAATAGTAGGTGTATAAAGAGCCTGATGTTTCTAATAACTTTACCTTATCGGTCATGCCTAATTCAGTAAATAATTCAATGGCTTTTTTTGTTTGACTTTGAATTCGATGGAATTTAAGATCGGCTTTTACAATCTCTTCCATTTTAGCTTTAATTTCGGCTACTTCTTGTTCTGTAATAGGCTTGTCTAGTTCTAAATTACAGAAATATCCTTTTGATACTGGATGCTCAACGCGCAAGCCCCCTTCAGGATGTAGTTCACGCATGGCTTTATAGAGAATAAAACAAAGTGAACGTACATAGGTGCGCATAGCAGATGGATCCGTAGCATCTAAAAATTCTACATCTTTGTTATTATAAACGCGGAATCTTAATCCTTCTGTTTTATTGTTTATTTTGGCACTGATAATATCAAACCTATTATTTAGATTAAATCCTTTAGAAATATCCAAAAGTGTAGAACCAATCGGGAATTCTTTATAGATATTAATATTTTTACAATATATTTGTACTGTTTGTTCCATACATTTTAAATTTAAATGGTTTCTGTATGAGCAAAGTAGATAAATATTGCTTAATTAGCAACAAAATACACAATAGAAAATAATCGATGGAGTATTCATTTAGTGACGTATTACAGCTGATTGGTTCACTTGGTCTTTTCCTTTATGGTATGAAGATTATGAGTGAAGGGCTGCAAAAGTTTGCAGGAGACCGTTTAAGAGGCATCTTGACGGCGATGACAACAAATAGAGTAACAGGCGTGTTAACAGGTATACTTATTACTGCATTAATTCAGTCCTCTTCTGCAACAACTGTTATGGTGGTTAGTTTTGTAAACGCTGGTTTACTTACCTTAGCAGAGTCCATTAGTGTTATTATGGGTGCCAACATCGGTACAACTGTAACTGCTTGGTTAATATCTATAGGAGGTTTCAAAGTTGATGTTAATGCTTTTGCACTTCCTATTCTGGCCATAGCACTTCCTTTAATTTTTTCACGTAAAAGTAATCGTAAGTACATCGGTGAATTTCTCTTTGGCTTTGCTTTCCTTTTTATGGGGCTTTCAAGCTTGAAAGATAGTGCTCCCGATTTGAATGGTGAAGCGCTTGAGTTCGTGAAGGAGTATGCAAATATGGGCTTTTTGTCTATTCTGCTATTCTTATTTATAGGTACAATTGTTACGGTAATTGTACAGGCTTCTGCAGCAACTATGGCTATTACATTGGTGATGTGCGTTAACGGTTGGATACCTATAGAAATGGGTGCAGCACTTGTTTTAGGAGAAAATATTGGTACTACTATTACTGCTAATCTGGCCGCTTTAACGGCTAATACACAAGCCAAAAGAGCTGCATTGGCCCATTTTGTGTTTAATGTATTTGGGGTAATTTGGGTGTTGATTATATTCTTCCCATTCATGAACTTTGTGAAGTGGGCTTCGGGTTTCTTTTTGTCTGAATCCTCTGATCAGGCAACGACAATTTCTTATCAGCTTTCTGCATTCCACTCTATTTTTAATGTATGTAATGTATTACTGTTAATTTGGTTTGTTAAGCTAATAGAGAAGACTGTTTGCCTATTTATTAAACCTAAAGAAGATGAAAGTGAAGAGCCAAGACTACGCTATATTACTGGTGGGATGTTATCGACTTCAGAGCTTTCAATTTTGCAAGCACACAAAGAAATACACTTGTTTTCTGAAAGAACGCATCGTATGTATGGAATGGTTCAAGAGCTATTGCATGTAGAAAATGGAGATGAATTCAATAAATTATATAGTCGTATTGAGAAGTATGAAAATATAAGCGATAATATGGAGCTGGAGATAGCAAACTATTTGAACAAAGTATCGGAAGGTCGATTAAGTTCGGAAAGTAAGCTCAAGATTAGAATAATGCTTCGTGAGGTTACAGAGATTGAAAGCATCGGGGA
The DNA here is from genome assembly GCA_030151635.1 of Bacteroides sp. Lineage (GTDB taxonomy): Bacteria > Bacteroidota > Bacteroidia > Bacteroidales > Bacteroidaceae > Bacteroides_E. The sequence continues at coordinate 7,645 of JASLDF010000087.1, forward strand.
TAGTTGCTACAACCTAGCTCGTACCATCAATCGTAAGAGACAATCGGGTGAAGATTTTACTGAAAAGCAATATGATCATATTCACTTCATGATGAAGTTGACCAATGATGCATTGACGCAAATGATTGTTATTCTTGAACGTGGAGACCACTATTCGAATGCCGATATAAGTAAGTCTTACAGTAAAGAGAATGAAATTAACAACTATAGAAATCAACTAAAAAATCAAAATATTCTAGATGTAAACAACAAAGAATACGATTACCAAGTAGGTGTGTTTTACATGGATCTAATTGGTGAATGCGAAAAATTAGGAGATTACGTAATGAATGTTGTTGAGGCTAGTGTAGACTTAAGAGATAAAAAGTCTGTTTAATTTAGACTTTACCATAAAAACAAAGAGGAACTTGAATTTCAAGTTCCTCTTTGTTTTTTAGTCTTCGTATGGTTCGAAATCATCTTTGCCAACACCACATTCTGGACAAGTCCAATCATCTGGAATATCAGCAAATGCAGTTCCTGGCTCAATGCCACTATCAGGATCACCCAAAGCTGGGTCATAAATGTACTCGCAAACCACGCAAATATACTTCTTCATAACTATTAGTTTTTAAATTGTTATTCAAAGTTAAAACAACTCTTTGAATATTATGTTTAAAGAAATCTAAAAATCTTTGCAAAACAGCAATTGTAGGTGGCTATGTTCTTGAATAATTACTTAAAGCTCAATTTAAATTGTACTTTTGTAACCTAACGAATTTAGATACATAGGCAGATGTTGCATAATAAAGACATTAAAAATGTTGTATTTGATCTAGGTGGGGTCTTACTTGATATTGATTTTAGTCGCTCTTTAGAGGCACTAAAAGCCATAGGTTGTCCATCTGTGTCAGAGGTTTCTACTAGTTCTACATTTGCTCAACTATTTTTGGATTTTGAACAAGGCCAGATACAAGAATCAGATTTTTACAATCGAATGCGCCAAGAGTTACAGATGAATATTTCTGATGCCACTCTTGAGGAGGTTTGGAATAAGACTTTGATAGGCACTGTAGAGTCTAAAATGAAGACTTTAAAAGAACTAAGTAATCACTATTTTGTTTATTTGTTGAGTAATACAAATAGCATTCATTGGCGCTGGATAATAGACTATTACCAACAACAATACAAGTGCGATTTCACAACACTTTTTCAAAAAGTTTATTTGTCGCACGAAGTGAAGCTTAGTAAACCAAGCGAGTCTATTTTTAAATTGGTTATTCAAGATGCACAATTGCAGCCTTCAGAAACTTTATTCATTGATGATAAGGAAGAGAATACAGCAGTGGCAGATAAATTAGGTTTTAATACGTTTACTCCTCAATCAAATGGTGAGTGGGCATCGATTTTTCGATTATAAATATGCATATCATAGATAAACAGCTAGACAAAAAAACAGAAGCTTGTGTTGCAACAATTGGATTCTTTGACGGAGTCCATCTGGGGCATCGATTTCTTTTAGAACAAGTGAAAGAAGAAGCTCGCAAAAGAAATTTGAAATCGGCTGTTATTACATTCCCTTTACACCCTGGTAAAGTAATTAATCCAAATAGACACATTGACCATTTAACTTTGAAAGATGAGAAAATTGAGCTATTGTCAGAAACCGGTGTTGATTATTGCTTTTTATTAAATTTCTCAAAGGAGCTATCCATGTTTTCTGCTAAAGAGTTTATGTCTGAAATCTTGAAGAAAAGATTTAATGTAGACACCTTAGTGATAGGTTATGATCATCGCTTTGGGCACAATCGTGCAGACGGCTTTGATCAATATGTAGCCTATGGAAAAGAGTTGGGTATAAAGGTACTTCAATCTGAAGCATATACAGACCTAGAAGTGGGTGAGACTATTAGTTCTTCTGTTATTCGACAGGGAATAGAAGATGGAGCTGTTGGACTCGTAAATAAATTGCTAGGCTACTCTTACTTTGTAAATGGTACTGTAATTCATGGTAAAGAGTTAGGGCGTACAATTGGTTTCCCTACAGCTAATATTCAGGTTGTTAATGGAGATAAGATGGTTCCTAAAGATGGGGTATACGCAGTGCGTGTAGCCATTGAAGGTGATAATGAAAAATATTGGGGAATGTTAAATATTGGACACCGCCCAACAATCAATAATGGTTGTAATCGTAGTATCGAAGTGAATATTTTCGATTTTAATAAAGATATATACGATCGTGAAATTCGTTTGTCATTTGTGCAACGACTGCGTGCTGAAGTGAGGTTTGAATCAATTGATAAATTAGTTGAACAGTTGCATAAGGATGAGGCATCAGTAAGAACTGTTATGAAAAACCTAATGGAGCAATAACAAGTACGCTATGAAGTCAATTGTAATTATCATCAAAACCCTATTCGTATTTATAACGATTAAGTTAGCCATGTTATTGGTTGTAATGGGGCTATTCCAAGCATTTCCAAACCCTCTAGTGTCGTTATTTGATTTATCAGGAGATGATGCGGATTTAACAACACAACTAGCTACACATGCAGTTAATTTTGCGACACTTTTAAGCTCTCTTTTGACGTTGTATGTTTTGTATGTATGGAATCCTTTACAACGAGTTAAATTAGATAACTGGAAAAGTCTAACTTTTAAATATTTTCTCCTATCGCTTCTTATGGGCGTATTGGGTATTGTCTTAAATGGTTTTATCTTATCTTTTTTTCAAGCAGATTATGTTCAAACGATTGAAATGAGTAAGAAAATTTTAGAATCTGGCTGGATAGGAATTATCCCAGTTGTATTTTTTATTCCCATAGTAGAGGAAATTGTATTCCGTAAAATATGTATAACAGCTCTCATGGATGAAATGAATCCCATATGGGCCATTTTATTGTCTGCATTTATGTTCGGTGTACTCCATGTACAACCGGTTCAAATATTAGGTGCAACTTTGTTAGGGGTTGTGTTTGGAGCACTATATGTGTTAACAAAGAGTTTGTTGCCTTCTATTCTTTTGCATGTATTTAATAATGGAACCTATATTTTTAATCTTCTTTATTCAGAAGATGACAAGTCGGACTTCTTATTGAATCACAATTGGCTGTTTTGGTCTGTTTTTGTAATTTTAATTGTGATTTTTTTACTCGTTTCAAAGCGACTATATCTCAAGTCAATCCAAAATTTCAGCATAAAAAAAGGGTGAAATAAATTCACCCTCTCTCTATTACTTTGTTGCTTCTTGTTTAGCTTTATAAGCTAGAGCATATATTCTCATTTGTTTCACCATTGACAGAAGACCATTACTTCTTGTAGGTGATAGATGTTCTTTTAGGCCTATTGCATCAATAAAGTGTAGGTCTGAATTAAGAATTTCATCAGGTGTATGACCTGATAATACGCGAATCAGTAAGGATATAATTCCTTTTACAATTAGAGCATCGCTTTCAGCCTTATAAATGATTTTACCATCTATTAAATCAGCTTGCAACCAAACTCGGCTTTGGCAGCCAACAATCAAATTTTGTTCGGTTTTATATTTTGGGTCTAAATCTTCTTGGTCACTACCTAAGTCTATTAATAGTTGGTAGCGATCCATCCAATCATCAAAATCATTGAATTCCTCAATAACTTCTTCTTGTAATTCGTCTATAGTCATATTCGTCATTATTGTTCATTATATATAATAGCTGTTACAGTTTGCCCTACAGCTTTTAAAGTCTCTTTGTCAATGTCACTCATATCATCCTTAATTGTGTGCCACGTAGATCCAAAGCTTGAGTCTTCGTTGTGTGGGTAGAAAGGAATGATATCTATGGTTGGAATTTTAGCAATTTGATTTACAAACATATGGTCGTCAATAATTGCTCCACCATCACGTTTTAAAAAGTGTTTTCCATATCCTAGTTCAATGCCTTTGTCCCAAACTTTCGTAAGAATCTTACTTGCATAATATTTAGAGTATCCTTCGTAATAGAATGTTGCATCTTTACCACCTACCATATCTAGTAGAATGCCATACCTAGCTCTATAGTTATCTACATGAGGAATCCTTGACCAATATTGTGATCCTAAACACCAATCTTCTTCTTTCGTTCTGCCCTTATAGTGTTGAGGCGCACCATAGTCTTCGGAATCAAACAATATAATATCAATCCCAATGGTTGGCTCTTGTAGTTGCAGGTTGCGAGCAATTTCTAGTAGGACTCCTACACCGCTTGCACCATCGTTGGCACCTAGGATGGGTTTGTTGATGTTTTCTTTATTTTTATCATTGTCTGCCCATAGGCGTGTATCCCAATGTGCAAATAGAGCGACTCTTTTCTTGCTTTCAGGTTTATAGGCTCCAATTATATTAGTCGATTTTAATATCGTACCATCAAAAGCAATAGCATCGAATTTCTGTGTGTATACAGTTGCTCCGAAAGAATTTAATTTTTCAGTTAAATAAGTGGCACAAGCTTCGTGACTTTGCATGTTAGGCACTCTAGGGCCAAATGCAACTTGGTCTTCAATAAATTGATATGCACTATCAGCATTGAAACTAGGTACCTCTATTTGTGGTTTTGTATCTGTTTGGGCTGTTTCTTTGTTCCCTTTGCTATTGTTGCTCGCACAAGCAATCAAAGCAATGGGTAAAGCAATCATTGCCACGAATATATTGGTCTTTTTCATACTTGATTTGTTTAACACAAAGTTAAAAAAAATAGGCTAAATATTGAGTCTTAAAAATTACTTTATCTAAAATTAAGCTCTACTACATTTTTGCTGACCTGAAAATTGGCCATTGAGCCATTAATGATGGGGTAGTTTAAATCTCCATGGCCAATGGGGAAATTGAATGCAACTGGAATTTTAAGGTTTTTAATTAATCTATGGATGCGTTGGTACACTTTAAAGGTGTCTTTTTCTGTTTTATGGTCAAAATTAAACTGGCCTATAATTAATCCAGCTATTTTATCTAGAGTTCCATCTAATTTATACCCATAGAGCATGCGTTCCACTTGGCTTGGGCTCTCATTAACATCCTCAATGTATAATATTGAATCACTTAAATCTCTAGCGAATGTAGTTCCCCGAAGGTTAGCGATAGTTGTTAAATTACCTCCATATATATGTGCTTCTATTGCACCTTTATGATTGTATTTATGTCCTTTAATAATGTATTTCATAGATTCGCCCCGGAGTGTGTTTTTTAAGAACTCAATTGCTAAGTCTTCCTTTGGTGCAAGAGCAAAGTGTCTAGCCATTGGCCCGTGAATTGATGCAATATTGTGTTTGGATAATAAACTGTGAATTCCAGAGATATCACTATACCCAATAATCCATTTTGGGTTTTCTAAGAAGCGTTTTAAACTTATTTGTTCTAATACTTGGATCATACCATAACCTCCACGCGTACAGAAAATTGCACGAATTGATTTGTGGTCTAAACCATATTGTAAGTCGGTGGTACGTTGTTTTATTGTCCCTGCAAAACTTCCAGATTTAGCTAGAGCATGTTTGCCAATAATTGGTTTTAAGCCCCATGACGTTAGTCTAGCACGCATTGCACGTACTAGTTTTTTATCAATTTTACTTGATGGAGATATCAGTAAAACCTTATCACCTTTCTTTAAATATGGAGGTATAATTACCTCATTCATAGTTTGGTTTTTTAAGAGTGTCTAACAAAACTAATTAATTTCACGAATATTACTAACTTTACATTGTTATAACTTTGCTTATGGCTTAGATATGTTGTTGAATTAAAAGTTTATTTCGCTACTCTTTTCGATTATTATTCAACAATTTTTCACATATTTGTTTAAAACACTTTGTATAGCAATGATAAATAATTTCAACACATTAGTAGAGCAACTTAAGGGTTCTAAAAAGAAGACTAGAGTTGCAGTGGTATTTGGAATCGACGCTCACTCTGAAGACGCGATTACGCTAGCTGTTGAGGCTCAGTTTATTGAAGTCATCATGGTTGGGCCTAAGTCTAAGGTAGAGTCTTATCCTATTTTTGCGAAGTTCCCGAAGTCTGTTCGATTTGTAGATATAGACGACGTTGATGATGCTGCAAGAGCTGCTGTAGAACTAATCCATTCTGGCGAGGCTGATGTCTTGATGAAAGGGTTGATTAATACCGACAATCTACTTAAAGTTGTGCTTGATAAAGAACGAGGTTTATTACCTGCTCACTGTGTGTTATCGCATTTGGCTGTGGCCTCTGTACCAAATTATAAGAAGCTGCTATTCTTTTCTGATGCCGCAGTTATTCCTTATCCTAAAATGGATCAGAAAGTAGCATTAGTTCATTATATTATTGATGCTTGCCATAGCTTTGGTATTATAAAACCTAAAGTAGCTCTTGTCCATTTTACGGAAAAAGTTAATCCTAAATTCCCTAATAGTACAGAGTGTATTGTACTTAAAGAAATGGCTCTTAAGGGAGATTTTGGCGATGCTGTTTTAGATGGCCCCATTGATATAAGCACTGCTTGTAGTGGTGAGTCTGGTGATATAAAAGGTATTGACTCGCCTATTCAAGGGTATGCAGATGCATTATTATTACCTAATATTGATGCTGCAAATGTTTTTTACAAATCGTTGTCTATTTTTGCTGAAGCAGAGATGGCTGGTGTTCTTTTAGGTACACTCTGTCCTGTAATTACTACTTCTAGAAGTGATTCGAGTAGAACAAAATTTAATAGTATTGCAATGGCTTGTGTGATGTCGCAGGCTAAAAAAAATAAAATATGAAGATATTAGCTATCAATCCAGGCTCTACATCCACTAAAATTGCCGTTTATCATGATGATAAAGCTTTTTTCGTAGAGAACATTAAGCATGTTAGCACCGATTTGGCGAAATATGCAAAGATCATGGATCAATATGAGTTTAGAAGAGATATTATTCTAGATAAACTCAAAGAACAGAATATTCCACTTGATTTCGATGGGGTGATAGGGCGTGGAGGTTTGCTAAAGCCACTTTTAGGTGGTGTATATGCTGTGAACGAGGCTATGAAAAAAGATATGTTGGCAGCTAAGCGTGTGCATGCTTGTAACTTAGGTTGTTTGCTTGCTGCAGAACTTGCAGAACTTATTCCCAACTGCAAGCCATTTATTGCTGATCCTGTGGTTATCGATGAGATGGAAGACGTTGCTCGTATTACAGGCTCCCCGGTTATGCCTAGATTATCTATTTTTCATGCTTTAAATCAACGTGCTGTGGCTAGACGTTTCGGACGTGAAAAAGCCAGGGATTATAATTTGATGAATTTAATAGTATGTCATTTGGGGGGTGGTATTACTGTTGGAGTTCATAAAAATGGTAAGATTATAGATGTGAATAACGGGCTTGATGGTGATGGCCCTTTCTCTCCAGAAAGAGCTGGTACATTGCCTTCAGGTCAGTTAATAGATTTATGTTATAGTGGTCAATATTCTCGTGAAGAATTAAAAAAGAGAATTTCTGGGTATGCTGGCTTAATGGCTCATCTAGGAACAACGAATGTCGTTGAAATTGTTGATCGTATTGGTTCGGGTGATGAGCATGCAGAATTAATACTTGATGCTATGATCTACAACATAGCGAAGGCTGTTGGGGCTGCTAGTACTGTTTTGAGGGGTTATGTTGATGCCATTCTGCTTACTGGTGGAATTGCTCATTCGGAATATGTTGTTGAGCGCTTAAAGAAGCGTATTGATTTTTTAGGTCCTATTTATGTTTACCCTGGTGAAGATGAAATGTACGCTCTTGCTGAGAATGCATATGGTGCTTTAACTGGCGAATTTCCAATTCAAGAATACAGATGACGATTTAACTGAATTGAGTCATTTTAGAGGATAAAAATTGAAATAACGATAGTTGCTAGGCTAGCCAGGCAACTATCGTTGTTTTTGTACGTTTGAATCTTCACTTGGTTTTGAGCGATTGTTTTTTAGTCTAACGAGTAATTGTAGCATTGTTTTGTATTCTATCGGTTTGGATGTTTCCCCTCTATTTTCTTCACTACTGCGAGTTTGAATGACAAACTGTAATTCTTCTGACTACGTTTAACATACTGAGTATTTAACTCTTCCATAACATAACCTTTTAAGTGTAACGCTATTACCGGCCGAAACACAATATATAAAAAAAAGGGATTAACAATTTGTTAATCCCTTTTTGTATGTTCTAATTGAATACAATTAGTTTTTTTCTGGACGTGGTAAAAGAACTTTTCTAGAAAGTTTGAATTTACCAGATTTAGCATCTACATCGATAAGTTTTACCTCGATTTCGTCGCCTTCTTTGATACCAGCATCTTCTACTTTTTCTAATCTACTCCATTCGATTTCCGAGATGTGTAGTAGACCGTCTTTACCAGGTAGGAATTCAACAAATGCACCATAAGGCATAATTGAACGAACTTTACCTTTGTAAACTTCACCAACATCAGGAATAGCAACAATTGCATTAATCATAGCAATTGCTTTATCAATTGATTCTTTGTTTGTAGCAGATACTTCAATAACACCTTTTCCTTCGTCGTTTTCTTCGATAGAAATTGTTGCACCAGTTTCTTCTTGCATATTTTGGATAATCTTACCTCCAGGTCCGATGATAGCACCGATAAATTCTTTAGGTATGATAATCTTGTGGATACGAGGAGCATTTGGTTTAAGATCTTCACGAGGAGCTTCAATAGTTTCAAGGATTTTTCCAAGAATGTGCATACGACCTTCTTTGGCTTGGTTAAGAGCTGTTTCAAGAATTTCGAAAGACAGACCGTCAACCTTGATATCCATTTGTGTTGCAGTAATACCTTTTTCAGTACCTGTTACTTTAAAGTCCATATCACCCAAGTGATCTTCGTCACCAAGAATGTCAGAAAGTACAGCATACTTGTCTTCACCTGCATTTTTGATAAGTCCCATTGCGATACCAGATACAGGTCTCTTAATTTGAACACCAGCGTCCATTAAAGAAAGTGTACCACCACAAACAGTTGCCATAGAAGATGAACCGTTTGATTCTAAAATATCAGAAACAATACGAACTACGTAAGGGTAGTCTGCAGGAATCATGCCTTTAAGTGCACGGTGTGCAAGGTTACCATGACCTACTTCTCTACGTCCTACACCTCTTTGTGGTCTAGCATCACCAGTAGAGAATGGAGGGAAGTTATAGTGTAATAAGAAACGTTCTTTTCCATGTTCTAGTACGTTATCAATGATTTTTTCGTCATTTTTAGTACCTAATGTAACAGTACAAAGAGCTTGAGTTTCACCACGAGTAAATACAGCAGAACCGTGGCTACCTGGCAGGTAGTCAATTTCGCTCCAAATAGGGCGAATTTCAGCAGTCTTACGACCATCTAAACGTTTTCCTTCATCAAGAATAGAACGACGCATAGCATCTTTTTCTACTTCATGATAGTATTTGTTGATATATGGAGCTTTTTCAGCAAGTTCTTCTTCAGTAAATTGAGCTTTGAAATCTTCTCTGATTTTTTCAAAACCAGCAGCTCTTTCGTGTTTGTTAGCATTACCTGCAGCAGCAATAGCATAAGCTTTGTCGTAGCAAGCTTCGTGAACAGCTTTACGAAGATCTTCATCATTCTCTTCGTGGCAATATTCTCTTTTTACAGTTGAGCCTACTGCTTCAGCAAGTTCCATTTGAGCTTTACATTGAACTTTAATTGCTTCATGAGCAACTTTCATAGCTTCAAGTAATTCAGCTTCAGAAACTTCGTCCATCTCGCCTTCAACCATCATGATATTTTCGTAAGTAGCACCTACCATAATATCCATGTCAGCTTGATCAAGTTGGTCGAATGTTGGGTTAATTACGAACTCGCCGTTTACACGTGCAACACGTGCTTCAGAGATAGGTCCGTTAAAAGGAATGTCTGATACAGCAAGGGCTGCAGAAGCTGCAAGACCTGCCAAAGCATCAGGAATATCTACACCATCAGTAGAGAATAGTATGATGTTTACGTATACTTCTGCGTGGTAATTATCTGGGAATAAAGGGCGTAGTGCACGGTCAACTAGACGGCAAGTAAGAATTTCATAATCTGAAGCTCTACCTTCTCTTCTAGTGAAACCACCAGGAAAACGTCCAAATGCTGAGAATTTTTCTTTATACTCTACTTGTAGAGGCATAAAGTCAGTTCCGGGAACTGCGTCTTTTGCTGCACAAACAGTGGCAAGCATCATGGTGTTTCCCATGCGAAGCATAACGGCACCATCTGCCTGTTTTGCAAGCTTTCCCGTTTCGAGTGTGATGGTTCTTCCATCAGCTAACTCGATCGTTTTAACAATTGGGTTAATCATAAAAATTGTTTTATCTATTTCTTTTCATCTAAATTCTTGCAAAGATACGTAATTATTATATCTAATAAGGTGTTAATGAGTAAAAATAATGTATTGGAGGGGGTAAATCTAGGGTGCTTTTTATCAAGTTGTGTATAAAAAGCTTTGACTAAGATTGAAAAGAAGTATATTTGCACAAAATGAATTACACACCATTATGAAACGTATATCTCTACTATTTACTGCTATTCTATTATTAGCAGCTTGTACGAACAAAAAAACATTTACTGTCGAAGGCATCATTACTGGCGCTGAAGATAAAGTCTTATATTTAGAAGCTTCTAAATTGCAAGGACTCATACCTTTAGATTCCGTTAAGATAAACAGCAAAGGACATTATTCTTTTAAGTCTGAAGCAGTGATGTCGCCGGAGTTTTATCGTTTGCGTTTAGAAAACAAAGTGATTAATCTTTCTATTGATTCAATAGAAACGGTAACTATAAACTCTAACTACGATAAATTTAGCACAGATTATGTAGTTACTGGATCCGAGAATGCTCAGAAAATTAAGGAGCTAGTAGCCCTACAGTCTGAGATGCAAAACAAGACGGACAAATTATTAAATGATGCACACTATGGACGTATCAATAATAAAAATCTGCAAGAAGCTATTATTAAGCTTTATAACGATTACAAAGAAGATATAAAGAGAAATTATATTCTTGCTGCTCCAAACACTACAGCAGCTTATTTTGCGTTATTTCCCAAAATTAATGATTATATGTTATTTGACCCGTTGAATAACAAAGATGATCTACGCTGTTTTGCAGCTGTTGCGACTTCATTTAATGAGAAATACCCACACTCTGATCGTGCGAAAAATCTTTATAAAATCGTAATAAAAGGGATGCGTAATACTCGTCAGCCAAAAGAAACAAATTTGGAAATCCCCGAAGATAAAATATCATATACTGGTATTATAGATATTGACCTTCGCGATATGAGTGGAAATCTTCGTAAGTTGAGCGATTTGAAAGGAAAAGTGGTTTTGTTGGATTTCAATGTTTTCCAAAGTCCTGTTTCTGCAGCACATATTTTCGCTTTGCGAGATTTATATGATAAATATGCTTCAAAGGGTTTAGAGATTTATCAGGTTTCATTAGATGCCGATGAGCATTTTTGGAAAATGTCTGTAGATAACTTACCTTGGGTTTGTGTTCGTGATGAAATGGGCGTATATTCGAATTATGCTTCTCTATATAACTTAAAAGAATTTCCTGCTTATTTCTTAATCAATAGAAAAAGTGAACTTAGTGCTAGAGGCGATCAGGTGAAGGATATTGATAAAGCTATCAAAGAGTTGCTTTAATAAAGAGAAAGTTGTTAAAGCTGTTTTTTGTTGTTTAATAGCATTGAAAATAGTTTGATTCAACAAATAATAAAGTATATATTTGCATTAGAATAAAAGCAAAAAAAATATGAATAGGGTTCCAACATGGTATAAATGTTGGAATTCTTTTTTATTTAATATTAATAGAAAAATATCGGAGGATTTTAATATGGCATATATGTCTGAAAATGGTTACAAAGATCTGCTTGCAGAACTTAAGGAACTAGAAACTGTACAACGTCCAGAAATATCTCGTCAAATAGGTGAAGCTAGAGACAAAGGCGATTTATCGGAAAATGCTGAGTATGACGCAGCAAAAGAGGCTCAAGGAATGCTTGAGATGAAAATTAATCGTTTGAAAATGATTGTTGCTGATGCACGTATCATTGACGAAACTAAAATTGGTACGGATAGTGTACAAATTTTAAATAAAGTAAAGCTTAAAAACGTGAAGAACGGTATGATCATGACTTATACCATTGTTTCTGAAAGTGAAGCAGACTTGAAAAAAGGAAAAATTGCTGTAAGTACTCCTATTGCTCAAGGGTTGTTAGGTAAAAAAGTGGGTGATATCGCTGAAATTAAGGTGCCTCAAGGCATAATTACTTTAGAGGTAGTTGAGATATCTTTCTAAGTTTTAAACCTAAATTCATAAATCGATGGCGACAATTTTTACTAAAATAATTAAGGGAGAAATACCTAGTTATAAAGTTGCAGAGAATAATCAGTTTTATGCATTTTTAGATATTAATCCTCTTTCTAAGGGGCATACTTTGGTAGTTCCGAAGAACGAAGTTGATTATATATTCGATTTAGAAGATGCTGAACTGGCTGCAATGCATGTTTTTGCAAAGCAAGTGGCTAAAGCAATTGAAAAAGTAATTCCTTGTAAAAGGATAGGTGTAGCAGTAATGGGGCTTGAAGTACCTCATGCGCATATTCATTTAATACCAATTACGAAAGAGTCGGATATGGTTATTTCCAACTCAAAGCTTAAACTTTCTTCAGATGAGTTTAAGGATATAGCAATGAAAATTTCAGATTCTTTTGAATAAAATGAAATAGATAATACCTCTTTGATATCGAAAATTTGAGTGGTATTATTTCAATAAGAGCAATAGCTATTAATCATATAGAAAAAGCCGAATGATTTATGTGAGTCATTCGGCTTTTTCTATTTATGGAATTACAATGTTATCTAACAGTTGTTTTTATTTTTCGCTTTGAGTAGGATTGTTTGCCTTTAGAATATTCTCAGCTCGTTCAATAGCTTTATAAATATCTGGACAGATGTTTTCCATCCCTAAGAAATCGTTAAATCCTGCAACCTCTAACGTGTGGTACACTTGTGGGTTCACACCCGAAAGGATAATATCTATGTGTTGTCTTTGAGAAGTTCTACACAGTGTTTGTAAGTTGTGAATCCCAGTCGAATCAATGAATGGAACTTTACGCATTCTCAAGATTCGCACTGCAGGTTTATCATGAACACGAATCATTTGTTCTTCAAATTTATTGGCGATTCCAAAGAAGTATGGACCATCGATTTCATAAACTTCAACATCATCTGGAATTTCTACAATCTCTTCTTTAAAGTTTGGACCGAAGTCGGCAAAGATATCCAAGTTCTTTGTGTTTACTGATATTTTCGTAGTTTCGGTAACACGCTTCATAAACATAAGACATGCAATAAGTAAACCTACTTGAATAGCTACAACAAGGTCAAAAATAACTGTTAAGAAGAAAGTTGTTAATAGGACAATAACATCTGCTTTAGGATTCTTAAGTAGTGATTTAAAAGTTCTCCACTCACTCATGTTATAGGCTACAATAATTAGTACACCTGCCAAACATGGCATGGGTATATATTCTGCAAGTGGCATTAAGAATAGGAGAATCATAAGAAGTATTGCTGCATGAACGATACCTGCTATTGGTGTGCGGCCCCCATTGTTAATATTGGTCATTGTTCTGGCAATTGCTCCAGTTGCAGGGATACCGCCAAATAAGGGTGTGACTACGTTAGCTACACCTTGTGCTATAAGCTCTGTATTAGAATCGTGTTTGTCGCCGATAACGCCGTCTGCAACGGTTGCTGAGAGTAGCGATTCAATGGCACCAAGAACTGCTATAACGCCTGCTACAGGTACTAGGTTACGGAACGTTTCCCAAGTAATAGTTGGTATTTCTACTGCTGGAATTTGAGGGGAAATGCTGAATCGATCTCCGATTGTAGAGATAGAAGTAACTCCTGCATACTCTTTAAGCAGATAAACAATGACAGTCATTACAATAATTGCAACCAATGATCCTGGAATCTTTTTAGAGAAATTTGGTGTAATTACAATTAAGATAATACTTCCAATGCTAACTACAGTACTCCAAATGTCTATTGTGCTAAAATGTTTTACGTAAACAATCCATTTACTCACAAAGTCGCCTGGGACAACGGTGTCTCCAAAATTAAGCCCAAAAGTGTCGCCCATTTGTGTGGTAAAAATGGTTAGTGCAATACCGCTTGTGAAGCCGACAATAATGGGGTATGGAATGAATTTAATAACTGTTCCTAATTTGAAAACTCCCATTGCAATTAACATAAATCCGGCAATTAAAGTGGCTACTATAAGCCCTGACACACCATATTGCTGGATAATTCCATAAACAATGACAATAAAAGCTCCGGTGGGGCCTCCAATTTGGACTTTACTTCCCCCTAAAAATGATACGATAAACCCGGCAATGATTGCTGTAATAATACCTTTTTCAGGAGATACACCGCTTGCTATTCCAAAAGCGATGGCGAGTGGTAGTGCGACAATACCAACGATGATACCAGCCATTATATCTGCGACTAATTTCTCTTTTGAATAGTCTTGAAAACTGGTAAATAACTTAGGCTTAAACTCAAACATTTTTATTTTATTGAAATTTTACATTTTTGCAAAAGTAATCAAAATATTAGTGAATACCCTTGGGGTTTTGTAATATCTAAATAAAAAGTGATTGTACATAACTTTTAAGAATACTATTATTTCTTGTATTGTAAATAATTATTAGTAAATTTGTTGGTATAGGATACTCAATACAAATGATACTTAATAACCCATTTAATATTAAAAATTATGGCTGATAAAAGTGTAAAAGGAACTCAAACAGAAAAAAATCTACTAACTACATTTGCAGGTGAATCTCAAGCACATATGAGATATATGTATTTTGCAAAACAAGCAAAAAAAGATGGTTATGAGCAAATTGCTGACATCTTTACAGAAACTGCAAATCAAGAAGTTCAACACGCTAAACGCATGTTTCGTTTCTTGGAAGGTGGTGCTGTAGAAATTACAGCAGCTTATCCTGCTGGTGTAATTGGTACTACTGAAGAAAATTTGAAAGAAGCTGCTGCTGGTGAACACGAAGAGTGGGCTGATATGTATCCTCGTTTTGCAGATATTGCAGAGCAAGAAGGATTTAAAGAAATTGCAGTAATGTATCGCTCAATTGTTGTTGCTGAAAGAGCTCACGAAGAAAGATATTTAAAATTACTAGCTAACCTTGAAGAGCAAAAAGTATTTGCTAAAGAAGGTGTGGTTGTATGGCAATGCCGTAACTGCGGATATGTTTATGAAGGAAAGAAAGCTCCTCAAAAATGTCCAGCATGTCTTCACCCACAAGCTTATTTTGAAGTTATTAAATCAAACTATTAATCTTTGCTTGATTAAATAAAAAAGGCGAACTAATTATTTAGTTCGCCTTTTCTGTATTTATATGGTGATGATTCGTAATCATTCTTCTTCTTCGGAAGTCTTTTCAACGTAATCCCCGTGTTCTTTAATTAATTCGATTAATCGTTCAACTGCATGGTCTTCTGGAATACTCTTTTCTATACATACTTTCTTTTTGTATAGGCTGATTCTCCCTTTTCCAGCTCCTACATAGCCGTAGTCTGCATCTGCCATTTCTCCTGGCCCATTTACGATACAACCCATAATACCAATTTTAAGTCCGGTTAGGTGTTTCGTTGCTTTTTTAACCTTAGCAATAGTGCTTTCAAGACCAAATAAAGTTCTACCACATCCAGGGCATGATATGTACTCTGTTTTACTTGTTCTTACCCTGCCAGCCTGTAAAATGCTAAAGGCAGTTGAATCAATCTCTGCATGTGTAAGCGTACCTTGATTGAGAAGATAAATGCCATCGCAAAATCCATCTATTATTAAAGCACCCATATCTGCAGCCGATTTGATTTGTAGATTTTCCAAGTTGTCTTCGTTATATAGTTGGAAGAATACAACAGGATTTTCTAGTCCTTCATTCATTAATAAATGACACAGTGCTCTATGTTCCCCAAGTCTATTCTGGTGGTTTGATTGAGATATAATAACAACTTCAGGATGTTTTTTTAGTAGGGTTATGATTTCATCATTCAGCATTAAGAATGGTAGGAAAAGAAACTTTAGTTCAGAATTGTTTTTTTCTATACCTTCCAATTGCTGGAAATTAAACGCTGGCCAAGTTCCAGTTTCACCACACCATACATCAGAGTCTAAAATATACTCTGTTTGTTCTTGAGTTTTAGGAAGAGATCTTCCCGCATAGATGTAGTCTGGCTTAAAGGCTTTACTAGTGCCTACTTTACCATCCATTCGATCTGCAAGTACAACAGGTACATTGTCGCCACCAATATTCCGTACCGCAGTTGTTTTTCTTCTTTCAGGCGTCAAGAAATTATATTCTTTAGCTTGACTTCCGGGTATAAACTGGTGCCCCTCTCTATTCGTGATATATTCTACTAGCTTCTTTGCTACTGGAATTTCTCTTTCAGGTGCCTCACTAAGTGAAACACGAACTGTGTCCCCAATGCCATCAGATAACATTGTTCCTATGCCAACAGCCGATTTAATTCGACCATCCTCACCTTCGCCAGCTTCAGTTACACCCAAGTGAATTGGGAAATCCATTCCTTCTTTTTCAAGGGTAACAGCCAATAGTCTTAGTGTTTGAACCATTACAACTGTATTTGAAGCTTTAATAGAAATTACTAAGTCTTTGAAGTTTTCGTCTCTACAAATTCTTAAGAATTCCATGCAAGATTCAACCATTCCAGCAGGTGTATCACCGAAGTGAGACATAATTCTGTCGGATAACGATCCGTGATTAACACCAATTCTAATTGCAGTCTTATTGGTTTTGCAGATATTCAGGAACTCTGTAAATCGTTCTCTTAGTTTTTTTAATTCTTCGGCATACTCTTCATCTGTATAACTAAGTTCTAAAAACTGTCTAGCGGGATCGACGTAATTTCCTGGATTAATTCTAACTTTTTCAGCAAACTCAGCAGCAACATCAGCAACTTTAGGGTTAAAGTGAACATCTGCTACAAGTGGTGTCATGTATCCATCTGTTCTTAAACCTTTGTTGATTTCTTTTAAGTTTTTGGCTTCTCTAAGTCCTTGTGTGGTTAAGCGAACATAATCTGCACCAGCATCAACAATGCGTTTAACTTGTGCTATGCTAGCTTCTGTATCTGTTGTCGATGTGTTTGTCATCGACTGAATGCGAATAGGGTTATTTTTGCCTAGCGGGGTGGCTCCAATATTAGTTTCGGAGCTTTTTCGTCTAGCGTAGTTAAATAGATCCATTTAATTACATTTATATTCAAATTTGATTTCCTTAAGGTCTTCATTAGCTTTTACAATTTTCTTTTTGAGACCTTCTTTGTACTTCGAAAACATCTCTTCAATATCTTGATTTGAAGAGGCTAATATCTGTGTGGCTAAAATAGCAGCATTGAGTGCACCATTAATTCCTACTGTGGCTACTGGAATGCCTGGAGGCATTTGCACGATAGCTAGGAGTGCGTCTAAGCCGTCTAGTGATGCTTTAATCGGAACACCAATAACAGGTAGTGTGGTTGATGCTGCGATAACGCCTGGTAGATGTGCAGCCATGCCTGCTGCAGCTATAATCACTTTAATCCCTCTTTTCTTCGCGTTTAAAGAAAATTCCTCGACAGCTTCAGGAGTTCTGTGTGCCGAAAGAGCATTTATTTCAAAAGGGATGTGCATATCATTGAAAAACTGAGCTGCTTTTTCCATGATTGGGTAATCTGAGGTACTACCCATTATAATACTAACTATAGGTGTCATATTTAATCTTTTAGCTGTTTAACATTCTAAAAATAGAAAGTGCAGCTCTCCTATACGAAAAGCTGCACTTTTTCCGTATTATATTTTACTCTTATTTGTTGATACTTTTTTTGTATTCTTCTGCATTCAAAAGAGAATTAAAGTCATCAAGGTTAGTTGGTTTTACTTTGATTAACCAACCTTCACCATAAGGATCTTCGTTTACTAATTCAGGATTATCTTCAATTGCTTCGTTCATCTCTAGGATTTCACCAGAAATAGGAAGGAATAAATCCGAAACAGTTTTTACTACTTCAATAGTACCAAACACTTCATTTGCATCTAATGTTTCGCCAACAGCTGTAATATCTACATAAACGATATCTCCAAGCTGATCTTGTGCGTAATCGGTAATACCAATATAAACAACGTCGCCATCTTTGCGAACCCACTCATGCTCATTAGTGTACTGTAATTTTTCAGGGAATTTCATGCTCATATAGTTTAAAGTTAATATTATAAGAATTTATACGTAAATATACTAGAAATATAATGATAACAAGTATTATTTAAGGCAATTAGTGAACAAGCAACGCCAATAAGATAGCC
>JASLDF010000121.1 GCA_030151635.1 Bacteroides sp.
ATTACTTCAATTTGGTCATCGTTTAATTCCCGCCACTGTTTACGATCTTCGTGCGTTAATACAATATATTTATCAAATTTAGTTACAATCGATCGTTTTTGTCGCGAATAAAAATCACCAATAAACTTACCATACCAATGACCAGACAGCCTTCCAATATTTGTTTTTCTTTTGAACTTGCTAAAATGTTCTTCTAAGATTTTGACACTCAGATCCGTTAATTTATATATATATTGAGTCAGCTCCACTCCTGTAGATATACAGATATCTGGTTTAAATTTATCAACTATTTTTTGGCAATAAATAAGATAAGCATCTAAATTAATCAGGCTCCTTTCCTCTCCTTTTAACCCTTCAACCTCATAAATTTTGATTTTTGAATCGTAAGAATAAAATGGATCATGTTTTTTTTTAATCAAAGATACAATACTTACGTCATAGCCTTTTTTAATTAAATAATTTGCTTTCTTAGATAAAATTCGTTCCATTCCACCTGACTCTTCATACCTATGAACAAAGTACATTATTTTCATATATCTAATATTTCATTAAACAACAACTCCCATTTACTCATCACTTCATTGGGATAAAAACGCTTCATATTTTCCTTCGCTTGCACACCCATTTGTGTACGAAGAGATTTACTATCCATTAGTTTTTCTAATTCTTTAGCAAACGTATCAAGTTCAAAGCAAGGTACCAATATGCCATCTATATTGTTTTTTATAATATCACTAGGACCACACTTGCAAGCAAACGAAACACAAGGCACCCCAACACTCATCGCCTCACTCAACACCAAGCCAAAACCTTCGTAGCGCGATGTCAATACTGATATTGAGCTTTCTAGCATTGCTATCTCTATGTTAGGAATTGGATCATGTAGTTTGAAACTTCCTTGTAAATTTAAACTCTCAATCTGTTTTTTTAATTTATTTTTCTTGTGACCTCCCCCATAAATATGAACTTCCCAATCGGGGTGTTTATCAGCTATGCGGCTCCATATATGCACCATATACTCCCATGCCTTCTGCCCTGTAAATCTACCTACTCCAATAATTTTATTAGAGCTATAGTTAGGTTCTTTATCAATTATTGGAACGGTAATCATATTTGGAATAACTACAATATTCTTTGCATTTGGCCATTGCATTTTGTCTTCCTCAGTTAAAACGACAAACGCATCAAATTTTGCTAACAAGCGTTCTCTTTTACGGTATAAAAGAGGTGTAATAATCTTTCCTAGTTTCGTCCTTGCAAATCGAGCATATCTATTTTTTCTCTTATAGCGAGAGAAATGTGTTTCAATAATTTTTTTACTACCATCGTTTAACATATAAATATACCTTGACAATCCTAAATCCATAGATATTGTTATATCCGCTTTTTGCTCAACTAAAATAGTTGATACTTTATCAAGAAATCTAGATAAATACTTTTCTCCTAGTTCGCTTTTTTCAAAACCTAAAGAAACCAACTTAACTCTTTTATCAATGGTAAAAAATGGTTCTTGTTCCAGTTTGAGCATAGATATTATCGTCACATCATATCCTCTTTCAACTAATAAGTTGACTTTATTAGCCAGAATTCTCTCCATTCCACCGGAATTCGTTATTGATGTATTTATATATACTATATTCATTATTTACACTTCATATTAAGCTTTTAAAATGTAAAAATACTAAATTAACGCCATTATATATACTAAAACCCCTGCTAACTATGTGTGAGTTGTAATAAGAAACACACTGAGTTACACTTATAAGAGTAAAAGCAAATTATAAGAAGCTTACAATCAAACAATAGTATAAATGGTCCAGGTCATTACATCCATTATCTGTTAATTAGCATTCACTTTTTCTATTTATGAAATATACTACTACTGAAATAGCCGAAGTATCTATAGAGCAAACTTCAATGTTACTCTTCATTTAATCTAGATAGATAAAATTGACGGATATATTATACTGATAGAAAGGTTCTTTGATATAATTATTTTGCCCGTAATATTATCTATTCATATGTACAAAATATCCCATGTGTCCAATATTGCCATGTAGCACAGAGTTCAAGTAAACACTCAGGGAAGCGCATAAATTGGTTTTTCCAATAAGGTTTTAAGACTGGTTTTGGCTACCCTATCATATCCATAATCTAAATCAATTTAAGTGTAACAACTTCGCCAAACCCATAGATGTATTTACGAGCATACCTGCTTTTCATACCTACCAATGCATTTTGGCACAGTTACCTTAATTCCTTAGTTCCTATGCGACTTAATTTTTATTTGATGGCAAACTACCACAGCATCTTTCAGATGCTAAACAAACTGTTCGAATCTTCTCTTTTCAAGTACTTAACTATTACTTCTTGGTGACGTTTAAGCACTCTTAATTAGTAGTAATAACTATTGCAAAACACTCTATTGATATTGTAACATCACCTCAATTCAATTCGCCATTTTTTACGATAATTTTCAAAAGACAGTTAACCTAGAGATGAATCACATAGCTTTAATTGCAGCTTATGTTCGTGTTGTAAACGAACGTAAGCTATCACGAATTTATCTAGTGTATTAGCAGCTTCAACAACAACAAGCTTACCATTACCAAGAATAATTTCAGTCCTTTAAACTTGCATTCAACACGCCAGCTATATATTTTAATGTAAAGTTTCTGATTCTTTTGCAGCTAACTCCACTTACCACTTTCATAACTTAGCTTGCTTATATTGGATCAATCCTAAATGTTGTGTGTGGATTTAAGAAAAATAATTTACTTTACAGCTATAAATAAAACGTTATGGAAAATTACATCGAGTTTGTAAAGTTGATTCTCCCTGAATTTTTAGTAGATCACTTTAACCTAGTA
>JASLDF010000125.1 GCA_030151635.1 Bacteroides sp.
AGCCATCTTACAAAATCATAAATAGCTCAACCAAAACATCGAATTGATGACTATTTTTTATACTTTTGTGAAAAATTTAATTGTAGACACAATTAATAGTACTCATATAAAACATCACCTGAAAAGATATGCAAGCGCGTGTACTTTCAATTTCTCGATTTATTGCTGAATATTCCTCTACACTAATGGGAAGTGGAGTCCATACATCTCGAGTAATTCGTAACTCTAAACGAATTGGAGACTCCTTTGGATTGGATATTAAAATCGGAATTTTTCAAAAAACTATTGTCTTAACCATTATTGACTCGGAAAACAACATCACGCATAGTGAGGTCGTAGATATAACCAGTCACCCCATAAGTTTTGAATTCAATGCCGAACTAAGTGCGTTAAGCTGGGAGGCATACGACAAACACTTATCCTTGGAAGAACTAAAAGAAAAATACAATCAAATCGTTCATGCACCACGAATGAACCCACTTTTCGTACTTATTCTTGTAGGATTTGCAAATGCTTCATTCTGCAAACTTTTCGGAGGGGATTGGGTATCAATCGGTATTGTATTTTCAGCTACCTGCACAGGTTTCTTTATCAAACAACGACTTATCGCAAATAAGGTAAATCATTTCATTGTGTGTGTAGTTACTGCATTTATTGCTTCCTTATGTGCATCTATTTCCTTTTTATTTGATACTACATCGGAAGTAGCTTTGGCTACAAGCGTACTCTTCCTTGTGCCAGGTGTTCCATTAATAAATGGTGTTATTGATATAGTTGAAGGTTATATATTAACGGGATTCTCTAGACTTACAGAGGCTGCACTTTTAGTAACATGTATAGGTGTAGGTATGTCTGTAACGATGTTTCTTGTAAAAGATAATTTATTATGATAGTAAGAGATTTACTTTTAGACGGTTTTTTTGCAGCCATTGCAGCTTGTGGATTTGGAGCAATTTCGGATCCTCCACTGCGTGCATTTAAATTTATCGCACTACTTGCAGCTGTTGGACACGCTACTCGCTTTTGCTTGATGACGGTTGTTGGAATTGATATTTCAATCGCCTCGCTATTTGCAGCACTTCTCATCGGGTTTGGTAGTTTATGGCTAGGTAAACGAGTTTACTGTCCTATGACCGTACTTTACATACCTGCTTTACTTCCTATGATTCCGGGTAAGTTTGCATACAATATGGTCTTTTCTCAATTGATGTTTTTGCGTAATATGGATCAGGTTTTAGAACGACAAAAATACATGGAAATGTTCTTTACAAACTCAATGGTTACTTGCACAGTTATTTTTGCACTAGCCATTGGAGCAACTCTTCCGCAATTTATCTTTCCTTCAAGAGCCTCATCATTAACTAGACACGACAGATAATATGAATATCTTTTGGGAAACCATAGCCAATTACAATCTATCGACATGGCCTTTTCAGCTTCTAATTGGATTGATAGGAGCAATTTTGACCATGTGGCTAATCTTTCGTCCAAATAAATGGATAGTCAAAGGAATGAAATTATTTCTAGCACTGACATACACTTGGATAGGAGTTGTGTACTACCTTATTTACTGTAAAGAGAGAGGATATAGTGATATTCTGTGCTATTTTTGGTTGTTGATGGCGGGTGCTTGGATATGGGATTTGATTGCGAACTACACCACTTTTGAGAAGACTGGAAAGTTCAAATTCTTAGCCATACTACTGATGGCAATGCCTTTTATCTATCCCCTTCTGTCCATTGGAAGAGGATTAACATTCCCGGCTATTGCATCGCCAATTATGCCTTGTGCTGTGTCCACATTTACAATTGGATTGTTTCTTTATCACTCAAAGAAAATCAATATGTTTTTGGTCTTATTTCTATGCCATTGGTCATTCATTGGTCTAGCAAAGACATACTTCTTTGACATTCCCGAAGATTATGTATTAGTAGCTACCTCGGTTCCTGCCATCTACATTTTCTTCAAACAATACTACCTAACAGCACCTGCAACGCAATCAAAACCCGACATTAAAATCGTACGGTTAGCGCTTATTTTCGTCTGTACGCTAATCAGTCTTATCCTTGTAGGAACGATTTTAAATCAATTCTACAACATATTCTAATCCTATTTACTCAGTGTGGAAGAGAAGCTAACACTGGTTGTATTCCCTAGTCCATCAACCACAGCCATAACATGGTGTCCATCTTCAGGAACTAAACTTTGCTGATGAATGTAGGTTGTTTCACCAATATAGTGACCATCTAAATGCCAAAACACTTGTGCATTTGGATCAATATGTGCTAATTCAAAAACCACGGGTCCATACGAACCATCAAACTGTTTTGTAATAATTAAGTCGGCATTCGTATACGGGTAGATAAACTGCATCGTACTCATACTATCTTCGCCACAACCTTTCTTAAAAGGCGGCAAGACTTCATATTCGGGATGTGCTTTCACGTAAAACCACTCCCAAACTGGAGGCAACGTAAACCATGATTTCTGAATTATTCCATCTTCACCTGCACAAGACTGATAAACTCGATTCTTTCCATCGGCAGTTAGCGTTACTAAATGATGATATGGACAAATTAAATCGGTGTTTTGAGCAGCATTTGGAGCTACTAAAACCGTATCAATGTCGGAGCAGAAGCGACTTTTTAAAAAGCCCGACTGATGACAAACCTCTGCATCTACAAATTGATTCGCAGGACGATCTATCCACTGCTCATTTTGAAAGATATTAAACAATTCAAAAAGAACAGGACCAGCTACACGCCCCCCAATCAATTCAGGATTACCTTCGCCCGTAGCATTACCAACCCAAACTGCAATAACATGTTTCTTATTTACTCCAACTGCCCAAGCATCTCTGAACCCTTGACTAGTTCCTGTCTTCCAACCAATCATTTGCATAGAAGGCATACGCTTCCAAGCAATTTCCCCCGGTCTATTTACCTCTGTTAATATCGATAAAGTTTGCCAAGCGGCACCTGCTGTATATTGTGGAGGCCAAGGGGTAGATTCTTCATCTAAACGTGTTTTAAGTAAAGTCGTTGGTTGCTGTGTAGCTATTTGTCCCAAATGCATGTATGCACTAGCCACATCAATCAACTTTCCTTCCGATCCTCCCAAAATGATTGATAAACCATAGTAAGAAGCCGGCTGGTTTAATGTAGTAAATTTCAAAAGTTTCAATTTGTCATAAAACTTCTGATACGTGTAATCCCTCAATAGAACAACTGACGGTAAATTTAATGAACG
The DNA here is from genome assembly GCA_030151635.1 of Bacteroides sp. GTDB lineage: Bacteria > Bacteroidota > Bacteroidia > Bacteroidales > Bacteroidaceae > Bacteroides_E. The sequence goes on from JASLDF010000125.1 coordinate 3,251, forward strand.
GCTTAATGCTTCTGATGCTTTTACTGCTCCTTCATATTTTAAGTTAAAGTTTTGCGGTGAAAACCCTGATATTTTCATCGGAATATCAGGCACTAACTGATTCGGTAAAAGTAATCCTTCGTCTAACATAGAAGCAAATAAGAATGGTTTTAATACACTCCCCGTACTGCGTGGAGCATCTACTATATCTACTTGACTTCCTCCACGATTGGTTTCAAAACCAGAGTTTCCGTGATAAGCGATTATCTCTCCCATTTCAACATCAAGAACTACGGCTGCAATATCATTGATGTTATGTTTTCGATATTCTCGATTCCAACGATTGGCCACACCTTCTACTTTTTGCTGGATTGAAATATCAATAGTAGAAGTCGTCGTCACTCCTGGATACTTACTATTCATTTGTGATACCAAGTGAGGTGCTATTTGCGGTAAAGCAATCGGTTTATCTGGAATATCTTCTTCTAAAGCAAGTTCTAAAGTATAATCATCAATAAGGTTTTTACGATGCAATTTCTGCAACAAACGGTTTCTTTTTTCTTTCAAGGCATCACGTTTACGAGCCAAGTGAATTGCACTTGGAGAATTTGGTAAAACAGCTAAAGTAGCAGCTTCAGCCCAAGATAGATTAGTTGCCGTATGACCGAAGTACCTCCATGATGCAGCAGAATAGCCCACAACATTGCCTCCGAAAGGAGCATAGGAAGCATACAAATTTAAAATCTCCTCTTTAGAATACCGAAACTCTAAACGAGTTGCTAAAATGGCTTCAATTACTTTTTCATAAACCGTGCGTTTCTCATTTCGAGAAAGACGTATCACTTGCATAGTGATTGTACTTCCGCCACGAACAACACTTTTAGCTTTCATGTTTGATAGGAATGCTTTACCTATCGAAAAAGGATTTACACCCCAATGATAATAAAAGTAATCGTCTTCAAAAGCAATCATGCATTGCTTAAGTTTTTCAGGAATCTCATTGGTAGGGGAAAATCTCCATTGCCCATCGGATGCGATTCTCGCACCCAATAGTTCGCCCGATCGGTCTAAAACTAATGTAGAGGTTGGTTCATCAAATATTCTTCGTGGCAAACAGAAGAAGTAAATGATGAGAAGAAAGGCAAGTACGTACCTTAAGATACGTGCTTGCCTTTTAGATATGTGTTTAAAACATTTCAAATTCAACAATCTTAATGTGCGATATTCAATTCATCTGCTTTGGTTTTTCCAAATATTTCTGGATTGTACATCACCTCTGCTGTAATTGCTGGTACAATAAACTTACCAGCGTAAACAGCTTGAAGACGTACTTTTATAATTCTAGACTCGCCAGTATATAAAGAGAAATAGCTTAAAACTCGATCATCTCTAATATCTTGGTAATCTACAGAAGCTGGTTGAACTGCTTTAGTACTTCTATTTATTCTAAAGTTTGAAGCACCATATATTTCACAGTTGGTTGGAATAATGTGAGTAACTGCAATGTTTTCACGATTCATGTTTGAAACATTAGTCACTTTAACTTCTGCGTAGAAATCTTGGCCTTCAACTAAACTAGATAAGTTGATTTTACCTTCATTTTTGAAGTCCAAGTACTTAACAGTAACTTCTAACCCTTCTGCTGAGGCTGGTGTTAAATCCTTTAAAACAGACTTGTATTCTAATAGTTGCAGATTCATCACTCCTTTAGAAGTATTCTTTAATGTAACACTACCTTTCTGTTTTACATCTAAGTTTTGATTATAAATGGATTTATCTTCCGAGAATGACTGTAACTTTCCATTATCAATAGTTAACTCAAACTTAAGTTTATCTGAAGAAGACTTGTTAATAAACTCACCCATCGCCATTAATCCATAGGCAGTCGATTGTGTTTGATAATAAGACTCACTAGTCATTTTTTCGGCCAATGTTATCGCTTCCTTGAAAGCCTCATCATTTTTACCTAACAGTACTTTGGTTTGAAGTCTGAATGATATATTACGAATATCAGAACCATAGTAACGATAACTATCCGATGAAGAATCTTGTCTAGCAGCTGAATAAGACAACTCTTTCGCTATTTTATCCTTACCTGCTAAAGCATAAGCTGCAGACAATATCCACTGTTCTTCGGTTGAAAGACGACGATTCTCATTGATTCGATTCATCACATTTAAGTTTGCTTTTCCACCCAACGCCAATACATACAAACTATAAACCTGTACATAAGAATCGTTTGAGTTTGTTTGAACTAGAGTAGATAAATAATTCACAAACTTCTTCAATACATCATCATTTACTTGGTAGCCTAGCTCTTTAGCACGAATCAAGAACATACCAGCATATTGAGTCGCCCAAGGAGAATTGTAAGAGCCACCTGGCCAATACATAAATCCACCTTCATACGTTTGACGAGCATACAATTCTCGGATGGTCTGATTGACAGTAGCATCTATTTTCACCTTTTCTTCCTTGTTTAACTGTTTAATAAACGGAATATAAAGAAGAGGTAAAGCTCTTGATGTAATTTGCTCTGTACAACCATGCGAATATCCATAAAGGAAATTTAAACGTTTAGACAAATCAAATAACGGTAAGTTTGATGCCGTCAAGTTCAGCTTTTGTTCATTATTTATGATGTCAAAATTATAATCCATAGTAACAGATTCCCCAGCACTTAAAATCTTATTTTGAGCTACAGCAATCTGTGGATTAGGATTTCGAACATCTATTTCAATGGTTTCAGTAGCAATAAACTTACCACTTTTAGCAGTAAAAGTTACTTTTTCCACACCAACATTCGCACCCACTTTAAAGTGGAAATATTTCAATTGATCTCCAATTTGAGTGAATTTCAAGTTTACTTTTTTGTCATTTACCACAGTGATATTCGATGAAGTCTGAATGTTTAACTCCACATTTTTCACTTCATCTTCTAATGCAAAAATATTGATTGGAACCCAAACATCCTCTCCTATACTTAAGACTCTAGGTAAAGATGATATCAGCATCAATGGAGAACGTACAAATGAATTCGCTTCAGTAGCTCCATAAGCACCTGCACCTGCCCCCACAACCATTGTTCTAACAGAACCTACATACATAGGTAACGTTATTTTATGTTTATCGGTTTTACCTGCTTTCAGTGTAAATGGACCTACAAATTTAACCACTGGATTAAAACGATTGGCTTTCGCATCCGCTCCTTCCAAGTTCTCATCTCCCCCAACTCTATATATACGGTCAAATGCCTTAGATAATGCACTAATTACATCATCATACATATCCCAAGTACGAATGCCTAGCGCTTGTTTCGCAAAGAATGTACTCCATGGGTTCGGTGTTTTAAACGATGTCAAGTCTAAAAGGCCATCATCAACTATTGCCAAAGAATATGTCATCTCTTTACCCGACTGTTCGGTCACTTCAACAACAAACTCCTTCTGTGGCTCAATCACCTTTGGAACAACAACTTTAGGTTGAAGTTTCGTCGATTTATCAGTTACTTTTATTGCTGAAACTCCATATAAACGAATTGGCGAATCATTAACAGTTTGCTCGTGTGGTTGATACAAACTAATGTACATATACACATTCGGTATAAACTCTTTTACAGCTTTAAACACCACTGTAGTAGACTCATCTGCTTTAGTTTCTACCCACTCTCGTTTAATTACTTTGGTTCCATCTTCAATAGATATAAAGGCACGTCCTTTTTTCAGTGGAGGCAAGGTAGCAGTAATGCTTTCTCCTACCTCATACGAATCTTTATCTGTTGTAAAGTTAAAGGTAGTAATCCCTTTATTATCCGATTTATTCGATGTTCCTCTCCAATATGGCCAGTCTACATAAATATCTTGGAATACAGTATGTCCACTTGAATCATCTTTAATAACGATTAAATAGTTACCATAGTTAGGGTAATCCACTTTGAAATTTAATTCTGTATATCCATCAGTTCCTGATTTCAGCTGTCCATTATCAATTAAATTCGCCGCTTTAAGCTTATCAATATAATTTAGTGATAACTCAGAGCGATCATACCACCACGACCAACTTAATTTATAAATTTTATAGGTTAGATTATTATGAACTACAGGCTTACTGTCTGCATCAATATTAACCAATTTAACCTTGTGAGTAATGTCTGTTTCGTAGCTCCAAGTATTGTCGCCTTTATTCTCAACTTTCATGCCTACATAACTCTTGAATGGAGATATGACTACTTCTTGAGAGTGAACACTTCTTTCACCTCCTGGCTCGTACATACGAACTGAGATAGCTCCTTTCAATAAACCTGGAACATTGCTGTATTTAGGTATTTCTAATTTCACTGTTGCATTACCATTTGCATCAACCGATCCATCCCAAAACTTTAAAGTCGATGGATTAAATGAAGTTTGATTGGTAAAGCTAAACTCTTTAAACTTAGGGAAAGGATTTGATACTCGTGATAAAGACAACTCCATATCACCAGACAAATTAGCAGCAACTGCACCAGTTAACCAGTTACAATTCAATGATAAGTAGTTGGTACTAGGCGAAGCTAATGTTGTTTTTTTAGTATCTAGATTAATCTTTAAGCGATTAGGTTTAATGGTTTCAATGCTAAACGATTTGTAAAAACTAACACCACCCAATTTAACATATCCATCCCATAAACCTGTTGGATCATCTTTTTGAGTAGCTACTTTAAAGTAATACATACCATTACCTACGGAAGAAGCAACTTGTTTTGTATAGAATTGACCTCTTGGATTGTATAATTCAAAAATAGCTGGATGCTCTTTAGGAAGTCTATTCTCTAAATCTTCAACTACAAAACTAACATGAATTGTATCACCCGGTCTCCAAACACCTCGTTCACCATAAATAAAGCCTTTCAAACCATTTTTAGAAGCTGAACCCTCAACATCAAATCGACTTGTGGACAAATGAGTCCCAGACACAACTTTTACATAGGTAATGTCTTCCCCATCTTGAGCAGATACTAAAAATGGGATTTTATCTCTACAATCAATCGTTGCAAACCCATTGGCATCCGTAATTGCTTCCCCAATTTTTATTAATTGGTAGTTATAAGCAACTAGGTTGGTACGACCAATTGGCTCTGTTGAAATAATGTCATTCACCGTAACCCAAAGCTTATTCTCATCGTTAGCTTTAACGTTCACTCCAATATGAGAACTATATACATTTATAGTTGATGACACATTGCTATCACTCATATAAAAAGTCAAGTCATAAGGATTTGATTGTTGATCCCAATTGTAAACTCTCCAATTATATGGAATAGATAAATCAAGGATATTGCTGTCATAACTAGAAACACTATCCCACTCTTTATCTATATCGCTAATTTTATTTAACTTCTTAAGATTTAAATTCAATTTAGGGTCATAGAATTTATCTATTGTTGTATAAGAAGGTCCAAACGAAAGAGCAATATGGTAAAGTGCACCTGGTTCTTGGAAGAATAGCTCCTTCAAATCCAAAGCAAATTCTTGCTCTTCATTTAATGGCTTTTTAGCTAGTTCTTCTAAAGAAATAGTTTGTTTAGAAACAAGACGTCCCAAACTTTTCATTCTTGAAATCGAAGAAGAATTCAAATTATTAGTTTGCAAAAAGCTCTTAACATTTGAACTATATATTTTTACAATTTGTAAGTCAACACATTTTAAAGCAGATGCATTGAAGGTCAATATTTGCTTTTTACTATCAGGTAAAATAGAACCATTACTTGTTATTTTCACCATTGGAGTAATCTTTCCATTGGCTGTTGTGTGAATAGGATAAGTACCCACACTTGATAAAGGTTGAGCATTAGCTGAGTAAATTGCTTTTGATAGATTAAAAACACCTTGCGTTTTATTGTCTTTCAAATAGACTAATAGCTTATTTGAACTTACCGAATAAGAGTAGCTACGATTAGAGTTCGACACTGTATCTGTAACCAATAATGCTGAGGAATCAAAACGATTGTTCAGTTCTTGAGAAAAAATAAAGTCAAATCTATTATTAACCTCATCGTTACTACGAATAAGCATCAGTTTATGTTCCAATTGATTTGGAACTTCTTGGGTTAGTGACAATTCTTTCGGAAAACCAATTTCTTTTCCATCGAAATTTAATACTAAACTTGATGAAAGTACCCCCTTCTTTATATTATTAACTTTCAGGTCGTACTTAAATTTCCCCAATGGGAATAATTCAAAAGCCACTTTCTTGTTATCGTGAGTAATAGAAATTGTATTCTCCAACAATTTTGTTTGAATCGTATCACTTAAGGCTACAGAAAATGTATAGTCTAACTCATGTGCTTCTCCTTTTGTCAGACTTACGTCTGATAAATTTACAGCCCATGCAGCTGGATAAGTATAAAATTTAAATTCAAAAGCACCTAAACCTTTGGCATTGGCAAAAAGTTCGTCTAGGTTAAATCTAACCTTAACATTTTCACCAAAATTAAACATGCCGTTTTCAGGAACAAATTGCACGGTGAAATCATCAACCCATTTCACTTGTCCCTTAACAGAAGGTTCTAGGTTGAACAATTTATCATTTGTCTTCTTAGAAAGACTAGCATGATTCACAGGCGTACTTAACTTGATTGTTATTGGAGTAGTACGTGTTTGCAATCCACCCGAGTATTCGGATATAAAAGATGCAAAAACAACCGAAGCTGGAGAAATTACAGATTCTCCGTGGTTACCATTAAAGATATCTAACTCATTCCCAGTTGCACTTTGTTGATTCTTCTTCGAATCGCAACTAAAAAAAACAAGAGATAGCAAAAGAATAGCAAAAGTTTTTGCTAATGTGTGATACTTAAATTTTAGCATTATAATCGTTTGTTAAGGTAAAGATTCCTTATAAAATAATCTCGATGGGATCTCCTAGGTATTTAGGTTGCTTATTAAAAAGCACATCAATAACAGCTTTAACACGAGCAAATTGCTCTCTAATTTGGACTTTCAAACCTATGGTAACACCTACATCCTTAGCATTATAGCCTATGATATCTACATCTCGATAATTGCCTATAAAAATAGCTCTTTTATTGTGAAATTCTTGAGAAATAACAATTATTTTATTCTGTCCAAATATTTCACGAATGCGGACAACAGAATCTAAGGTTCTTAGACCAGCATAATCTAGATAAATATGTTGCGGACTTACTTCCTTATCAACCAATGCATTCATCATGTCTTGTGATTCATTGTAATGATTAAGACTATGATCTCCACTAACTACGATTCTTTTAATTTTACCAGCGTGATATAACTCGGCGGCTGCCTCTATACGATATACAAAGTAAGGGTTTAAGACCCCAGATTTTAACAGTTTAGACGTACCCAACACCATGGCTACATCTCTACTAGGAGTTTCTTTAATGGTGTTAAATGTCTTATTTTTGGTAACAACAGACACCCATAAAGAACAAAATCCCATCGCCAGTAGGATAATTACTAGCAATAGGATTCCTAAAAGAGTAAATTTCTTATTTAACATACAACTGTCCAGAAGTTTTTAAGTAGTTTGTTTCATTCAACTTCAATTGAGCTTTAGCGTTAACATGTTCTGCCCAAGCTTTCTGCCATAATGTTTGAGCTTCAAGATGATTAGAAAGTGTTTCTAACCCAACTTCATAATGCTCTAAGCTTGTTTTCAAATTTTCTTCTGCTGATAATAATGACTCATTTGTAAGTTCCACTTCAAGATGAGATTCATCAACTTGATTCAAAGCCATTGTCATTTCTAATTGCATTTTTTCAGAAGCATCTTCCAATTGCAATTCCGACATTTTCTGCTGAACCTTCATTGATTTCACTTTATTAACTCCTTCTCCCCATTTGAATAAAGGTACACTTACAGAGAATAAGGCTGAAAAAGAACCACCTTTTATCAAACTATTGTTATTTAATTTCAAGGCATCGGTATAATTCCATCCACCTTTTACACCAAACTGTGGTAAATACTCACCACGAGCTAACTTTATTTGTTGATGGTCTAATTCAATCTTTTTATTTAACAATTGAAACTCTGGGCGTAGTGAAATGTCATCTTTAACTAAAAAGCTAATTGATTCATTTAAGCTACTATCTGTAATTACAACATCACTCAAAAGAGGCAAGCCAATAATATGACATAAGTTCATTTTAGATAGTTTTATAGCATTTTCTGCACGCTTAATTTGAAGCTTAGCCTCATTTTGTTTCACTTTGACTTTCAACACATCATTCTTAGATTTCATGCCTACATCGTACGCATTATTGACGTCCTGAAGTAAATTTTCAATTACCCTCTCGTAAGTGACAGCTACTTTCAAGAGTTCTTGTACTTTCAATAAATTCCAAAAAGCCAAATCAGTTTGGTAAACGACCTCATTGTTTGTCAAA
>JASLDF010000199.1 GCA_030151635.1 Bacteroides sp.
TTCCATTTGGAGTAATTGGGGTTATTTTTGAAGCGCGTCCAAACGTCTGCTTTGATGTCTTTTCCCTTTGCTTTAAATCGGGCAATGCTTGTATTCTAAAAGGAGGTTCTGATGCGGCTAATTCAAACCTTGCTATTAGCAAAATAATACGTAGTGTGCTAACTAAAAATCAATTGAATCCTGATATTTGCACCCTACTTTCAAACGACCGTGAAGCAACCAACGAGTTGTTACAAGCACAAGGATTGGTCGATTTGATTATCCCTAGAGGAGGTAAGTCGCTTATTCAATTCGTACGCGAAAACAGTAAGATTCCCGTGATTGAAACAGGGGCTGGAGTTTGCCATACCTACCTTCAAGAAACTGGAGATAAAGAGATGGCACGCAATATTGTTTACAATGCAAAAACGAGGCGTGTTAGTGTTTGTAATGCATTAGATTCGCTCATTATTGATGCGTGCAGAGTGCAAGATCTTCCCTATATCTGTTCCGAATTACATAATAAACAAGTCATCATCTATGCAGATGAATTAGCTTATAAAGCCTTGCAAAGTCACTATCCAAAAGAACTTCTATTTGAGGCTGATTATTCTAGTTTTGGAACAGAGTTCTTGGATTTCAAAATGTCAATTAAGACTGTGAAAGATATTCACGAAGCACTTAAACACATTGACAAATACAGTTCTAAACATAGTGAGGCAATCATAACAAACGACAGCAATGCGAAAATTCTATTTGAATCGTTAGTTGATGCTGCTTGTGTTTATGTAAATGCCTCAACGGCATTTACAGATGGTGCTCAATTCGGATTAGGGGCTGAAATTGGCATCAGCACCCAAAAGATGCATGCTCGTGGTCCTATGGCTCTTCAGGAAATCTGTAGTTATAAATGGATTATTGAAGGAAATGGACAAGTTCGAAATTCGTGATTACTCGTCTATAAGCCTATTTTAAATACATTAAAATCTCTCTTAGTGAAAATACTTTGAGAGATTTTTTTATGAAGCTAAGTTTGATAATCAGCATAAATACTATCCAAAGGAGAAAAGATGTATTATTTTGCAAATGCTCTTTGTCTAAAGAATTAGATGAGTGTTCAGATCGAATGAAAGCCTGTGGATATACGATAATACCTACAATTAATAAGCAAGGTAATATCCAAGGATTTAATGTTATAGATGAGAAAGAAACAAAAATCAAGCTTTCTGAGATTGACAGAAAAGTAAAGCTTACACCTGAGTTCTTTGATCTGCTAAGACTCGAGAAGCGAAAAACCCAAAAAGAGTCTGAATCATTTGAGCAGAAGATGTTCAAAAGTCAAAAGCGAAACTTTAAATTAAAAATGTAATTATGAGAAAATCAACATCAGCAAGAATAGAAGATACCCTAGATGTAGTAGCCGATAAAATCATATATCTAGAAAATACAGCTAAACAATTGGAATAGACCAAGTCTCACATATCTAAAGAGGTTGATCGTGTGGAAAGCACTATTGTCAGAGTAGATATAGAAGACTTAATAACAACAATAGTAACTTTTGATCGTTCATTGGACACCACAAATGAAGAGTACCTAAAGAAACTAAAGAAGATTAACAGAGGCTTTAAGTATCTAATTATAGCTCAGATACTACTCATCTTATATCTCGGATATATGATTACGGAGAAACACAAAGAACTCTTTATTTATCTTGAGCAGTTTAAAGAATTTATAGGGAATTAAATTCTTATTTTATTATTGACAAAGTGTTTTATAAAAAACAGTCGGCTTGAGTAACAACTTTACTCAAGCCGATGATTTTAACTTACACATTTTGTGAGAGGGTATCAAAATAGTTATGACGCTCTTGTGTTGTTATAGAAAACTTACAATCATGCTTGTCATCATATATAAAACGATCAATATTTTCTAATGCTGTTAGCCATTTGCAAATTCTATAGCAATCTATCTGATTTTCGAAAGCATAACAGATGTCAGATGGATAGCAAGATACCTTTTCAGAATTACCTATTTTATTAAAAAATTCTATTTTTTTATTATGCAAATTAATTATAAAATAAGTACCACGATAATAATCTACATTTGTTGCAGTGTTATTATTATACGGTGGAACCTTTCCAATAATAAGTTCACAATGTGTATCAGTATCATTATCAAATTGCAATGCTAAATTAACTAGTTTACCGATAGCGTGTCCAAAGGTTAAGTTATCACGGAAAAACTTAGAGTAATACTTAAAGTAAACATCTTCATACGTCTTTTCACGTAGCTTATTTGCAATGTCATCCCAGAATAAGACTTGAAATACAAAACAACCCTCTTTCGACAGCTCTTCATTAAGAGCTCTTTCTATTTTTTGAGTCCGACTATCTCTACTTAATGTTGTATATAAAAAGTATTCTGACAGTATAGGATTAAATTTTTTAGCTTGGTTTATCTCATTCAATAGCTCATCCTTAGTGAAAGATTTATTGGTTGATCTTACCTTGCACTGTACTCCAATCCATGCTAAATTGTCTTTTTTTCTAGCAAAGACATCAACACCAAATTGTTTTTGTCCAGATCTTCCATTAATATTAACAAGATTAAAAGAGGGATTGGCATTTAGTAAGTCTTTAGTAAGGTTCTCAAAAACAATATCATCATCAATCTTCGGAATATCGATATCCATTAAATTCATTGTATAATATATAGTTATTAATAATACTTCTAGTATTTTGGCTAGACTATCGATAAATATCACTTTTCGGGTTTTCAAAGAGATATTAATTCAATC
>JASLDF010000007.1 GCA_030151635.1 Bacteroides sp.
GAAGACAGACGTTTCTCCCTGAGAAGACACGCCTTTCATAGGGTGATAAAAAACAGCGCCTACACGCCCTTTAAACAAGGGGGTGAAAAACAACAAAAAAGGGTAGGATTTAGCCTTCTAAATCCTACCCTCACCTATTGAAAACTAAACGTTCTTTTTAGAACGTGTACGACACACTTGTCATAAAGTTTGTTGGTTTACCTAACGTAGTTGTTTTTACAAAGTAACTGCGATCAAACAAATTGTTTACCATAGCCGATAGACGGATGTGGTTTTTAATCTTGTAATACACACCCACATCAACTAAGAATAGCGATGGGAAATAGGTGTTATCTGCAATACTTCTATAAATACGGTCTGTAAAAGTTCCACTTGCATGGAAAGATAAATCCTTGAAGATACCTTTTGGAATGGTATAATCTACATAGGTGTAAAAAGTTGTCCTTGGCATACCTACAGCACGTACATTAGTCACCTCTGTATAGTCTGGCCACTCTTCTTTATTTACTTTTGCTTTACGTAAACGATAATCCGACCAACCTAGACCACCCACAATTTGTAGGGTTGGTAATGGACGAATGGTCACATCAAAATCAAAACCTTTAGTCACGCCACGTCCCACTTGACCTTGAACTGTTTTATTAATAACAGCACCTTCTTCTTCAACCTCCATCGTTCCTAGACGCTTCACAATGTTGGTTTTATTGATATAGAAAACGCTCGCATTAAGTTCTAGCAGATTGTTTAACTCATAACGCGTACCCAATTCAATTTGATGCCCTTTTTCTGGACGAAATATTTCTCCTCCTTTTTGATCAGGGTTAAATTGATTTCCATCATTATCTATGTAAATGATGTTTTTATTATAGGTTGACGTATTAGGTTTAAAGTAAGAAGAACCAGAGAAATAGAATGATAAAGATGAAATAGGGAAATAAACCACTCCAGCTCTATAGGTAAATGCCGATGTTTCAGTCTTATCCCAAGGAGTGCGGTTTGCACGATCATAGTGTTGTCTTCCATCATCAATTGTAGCCGTAGCTCTACGGTAATTATACATATCAAAACGTCCACCAATCATGGCTTTCCATTGCTCATTAATATCCATTACATTGTGTAGATAAATACCATTTGTATTGTAACGGCGAATACTTACTGCCGAAACTTTGCTATCCCACCAATCTCGCACGGTGTGTGGATTATTCAACGGTAACATTTGGTTCATACCCGGACCCCACACATCATCTTTTCCATATCCGTTGTATTGTGAATAATCAAAGAAGGTATAGTTCCAACCCACTGTATAGTTATTTTCTACAGTTCCAATATTGAAACGACCATAAAAGTCTAATGTTTGCGTAAAACTCTTTGTGTCTGGATTAAAGCACAAAGGAGTATCCGACTGCAAAGAATCTAATTCAATATAGGTCTTCACTCCACTTTTATTGAAATAATACCAATCATAAATAGGGTCTTTACTGGTTCTGTAGTTCATTCTTTCAACTGCACTATAATCCAAATCACGATGACCATAGCTTACTTGTTCACGTAAATTCAACCAATCGGTTAGCTTCTGATTGTACTTCAGTGACATGTCAATATTTCGAACACGCATCTGGTTGTTAGCCAGATCATTGTAGGTAGTTTTATAATTTGCCATTGGATTGCGATCTTGATTCTTGGCAAAAGCCTCATCGTTATCAGCACGGAAAACATCGCCAGGCATCAAGGGAGCAGAACCTATTTCTGTGCGGTAATCGTCGCGGTTAAAACGAACATTACCCTCCAATTTACCCGTATTTCCTAATTTAGAAGCAAGGGTCAAACCACCCGAAAAACGGTCGGCACCCACATCACGGTATCCATCACCTGTAGAGTAGTGAAGGTTTGCTAAGAAATTTACTGGACCAACCAACTTTCCACCAAAACCGATGGTAGACTGTTTGATTCCCCAACTTCCATAAGATAGTTTCGCATTACCACTAAATTGATCGGTTGGCTTCTTTGATATAATATTAATAACTCCACCCATTACCGAGTGCCCACTTAAAACCGAAGCAGGTCCTTTAATAACTTCAATCGATTCGACCGAAGAGATATCATCAAACGGAGTAGCAGTCATCAAAGAACGCTCGTCACGAATCCCATCATACGCCACTGCTGCATCTGTAGTACCACGCACAGTGAATCGTTGAAAAGCACCATATTGATTGGTTACACTAACCCCCGGAAGAAAGCGAACAGCATCTTCCAAACTTACAATATTCTTACGTTCTAGTGTCGTGTTATCTAGTTTGGTTACCGTGATGGGAACGAAGTTCAAGGGAACATTCATATTCATCAGCTCTACTTTATCCCTCTTCGTTGCAGAGATTTCTACGTTATCCAACGTAATGATCGAATCTGTTTTCAACTTTTGCTGAGCACTCAAACCTTGCACCATGCAAAAGGCCGAGACTAAAAAAAATACTTTTCTCATTTAATTTGTTGTGTTTTATGTTGTCTTATTCTTTTTCTACATTTTCGAACCAACCAACGATAGCTCAATACAACTCCCGTTAGTGAAAGGAAGGTTCCCCCAATCATCAATGTAAACATCACGATATTCCACAAAATGGGGCGATCGGTAAGGATTTTAATATTCAAACTATGTAGCCCGCCATATAAAAAACTTCTCATTCGACGATTGTCATCAACTTTACGCTCCGACAAATTTGTTGGATTGAAATAATAACACGTATGAAGCTCATCCTTAATCTCTACTCGATAAACGGGTAGCGGAGCTTTATCCGATTTACGGCTGTAGTAATCAGCATCAAACTCGGTTAACAAAGTCAGTATATATTCATTGGGTAAGAACCCTTTTGAATCCATACTTTCATGAATTAGTGCTTCTGATAGCGAGAAGTTACATGGTTTATCAAACACAGAAGCATCTATTAAAACAGACCCGTTATCAGTATTTATTTGGTAATACGGATGATTTAAGAACTTCATCCATCGGATACTTTTAGGAAAATCAACCGAAGCTAATGCATCGCGATAATCTAATTTGTAATCGGTTAAAAGAATCATTCGATTGTCTTCTTTCACCACCCTAGCCGACTCTTTTACTGGCTCTTTTTTCAACCAACTTGGAATATCAGCCAAAGACATATAGCCACTAAATGCAAACGTTATTACAAAAACGCCAAAGACAAGTCCGCTGATGTAATGCCAACGATACCACCACTTTTTATAGGGAGAAGCAAACTGTTTTTTTCGACTCCGATACAGCAAAATAATGCCTAGCCATAAACCCGAAAGACACATGGCACAACTAACTAATGCCATCCATTGAACAGAAGTAATCCAAAGACTAACATCTTGACGAAGTTTCGTAAAATATACCCAATGTGGAATTGCACCTACCCATGCCCAAAAGCGATCAATCCGAGAAGTATACTGCAAAACATCGCCCGAGTCGGAAGCCACATAAAGTTGGTGCTTAGCCTCATCTGCAAAACTAAATTTATAGATTGGAGCTTGGGGTAAACGCATAGACAACGTCCATTGATCTGAACCTGTTAACGTATCCACTTTTAAAATATCAGCAGTATTCCATTGATTAACCACTTTTATAATTTCATTACTTGGCCTAGGCAATGGAACTTTTTCACCAACAGAAGACCATGATGATATCCCAGATTCATTCTGAATTGTAACAACGGGTACATCCAAAGACATTCGTAGTGAAAGCCCTTTTAAGGGGATACAATCATCTAAAACGGGTGAAAATGAACTTATCACGGGCAGACCCATCGGTATCACATTTTCTCGTGTCAGCTTTTCCGACTGTGATAGCCTTGGATAACTGTGATAAATCATAACAAACCCTGAAATAAACCACATCAAGAGTAACAAACTCAAGAATAATCCCAGTATTTTATGGATTGTTATTAAAGTACGTTTAAGCATAAAGTTGTTTTATTATAGTGTGTTTGATTGGAATAACGAACGGAAAATCAGAGGCTTATAAACGATAATTATAGCTCCCTTTAGGAGAATAACAACATCCTATAAAATCGTGGATACAAATATCCGAAGATTCAACGACAGGTATGTTTCTTTCAACTAGTGCACACGAATGATGTGGGAACTCAATATTAAAAGTTCTCATAATAGCTAAATGATTTTAATGATCAATCAGCTTGCAGATAAATGATTATTGAAGACATTCGAAGTCCTATTTAAGTAGACAATACTTGCCCACTTTACTAAAACATTCTTGGGTTCTTCAGCTCTATTTCCCGAAAGCTTTAAACTAAATTCTAATTTTGGCAGGTCTTCTGACTTACTTCATCTTTGAACGTCCTTCCCATTTCTTGA
>JASLDF010000056.1 GCA_030151635.1 Bacteroides sp.
ATGAACAAGAAAGAAGCTAAACGTGGCAAAACTCAAACTTGTATCCGTTGTGCTAAATGTGTTAATGTTTGTCCAATGGGGCTAGAGCCTTACTTGTTGTCAGCATTGGCAGAGAATAGTGAATTTGAAAGTATGGAATCAGAACGTATTATGGACTGTATTGAATGTGGATCATGTCAGTTTACTTGTCCTACAAACCAACCTTTATTAGACTACTGTCGTCTAGGTAAAGCTACAGTTGGTGGAATGATACGTGCACGTAAAGCTTAAAGAATAAGAACATGGAAAATAAATTAATCGTATCTCTCTCACCTCACATCCATAGTGGCGATAGTGTACAGCGAAATATGTATGGAGTTTTAATAGCTCTACTTCCAGCTTTCCTAGTATCGCTTTACGTATTTGGATTAGGTGCTTTAATTGTAACGCTGACTTCTGTAGCAGCTTGTATGATTACAGAGTGGGCAATCAATAAATTTATGCTTCGTAATCCCGACATCTCAATTTTAGATGGATCGGCTGCTATTACAGGTATATTATTAGCATTCAACGTACCTTCTAATCTTCCAATTTGGATTATTATTTTAGGTGCTATTTTTGCAATTGGAATCAGTAAGATGTCATTCGGAGGATTAGGTAATAATCCTTTTAATCCAGCTTTAGCCGGTCGTGTATTCTTGCTGCTATCTTTCCCAGTACAAATGACCACATGGCCAGAAATTGGTCAACTAACAGCCTATGCGGATGCTTCAACAGGAGCAACTCCATTGGCTATAATGAAAGGTGTAATTAATGGTGACGCTCACTTTGCAATGGATCAACTACCTAGCTCTCTGCAACTATTTTTAGGAGAAAATGCAGGTTCATTGGGTGAAGTAAGTGCAATCGCTCTATTACTGGGTCTAGTATTTATGATTTGGAGAAAAATAATTACATGGCATATCCCTGTATCAATTCTTGTTACAGTTGCTGTATTTGCAGGTATCATGCATTATATTAATCCTGAGTTATATGCTTCACCATTGACTCATATTTTGACTGGTGGACTTTTGCTTGGTGCAGTCTTTATGGCTACAGACTATGTAACTTCTCCTATGACACATAAAGGAATGATTATTTATGGTGTTGCCATTGGTGCATTAACTGTGATTATTCGTTTGTTCGGTGCATATCCAGAAGGTATGTCATTTGCTATTCTAATTATGAATGCATTTACACCACTAATCAATATGTATTGTAAACCTAAACGCTTCGGGGAGGTAGCTAAAAAGAAATGAAAAAGTTAGAATCATCATTAAAGAATATGGTTATCGTTCTTTTTAGTGTTACTGTTATATCTGTAGCGCTTTTAGCTTTCATGAACGAAGTAACCAAAGGGCCTATTAAAGAAGCTAAAGCAGCTATCTTGAAAGAGGCTATTACTAAAGTTGTTCCATCATTCGATAATAATCCAACTGAATCTGAAACTACATTTAATGTAGGTGATCATGTTTATCATATCTATTCTGCAACTAAAGAAGGAGTATTGGTAGGTAATGCTGTTGAAGCATCTGCACCTGGGTATGGTGGTGATCTTAAAATACTTGTAGGGTTCGATGCTAAAGGAGAAATCTCTGGATACTCTGTGTTAGAACATGCAGAAACTCCAGGTTTAGGCTCAAAAGCTGAAACTTGGTTCCAAAAAGGTGGTAAAGGTAATATTATCGGTCGTAACCCAGGAGCTAAAGAATTTGCTGTGAATAAAGACGGTGGTAATATTGATGCGATAACAGCTTCAACAATTACCTCTAGAGCTTTTCTTAAAGCTGTTAAGATTGCTTACGAAGGCTATTTAGGAACAAATAACCAAGATGTAACCTCAGGTGCTACAGCATCTCAAAATGAAGGGGAGGAATAAGATATGAAGAACTTAAGAATTGCCTTGAATGGCATTATAAATGAGAACCCAGTATTTGTATTGCTTTTGGGTATGTGTCCTACTTTAGGGACTACTTCTTCTGCAATTAATGGTATGGGTATGGGGCTGGCAACAATGTTTGTTTTAATCTGTTCGAATTTGGTGATTTCACTAATCAAGAACTTGATTCCAGACATGGTGCGTATTCCTTCTTATATTGTGGTTATTGCATCTTTCGTAACATTATTACAAATGGCTATGCAAGCTTACCTACCAGGTCTTTACTCTTCATTGGGACTATTTATTCCTTTGATTGTAGTAAACTGTATTGTGTTAGGTCGTGCAGAATCATTTGCAGCAAAAAACAAACCAGTAGCGTCTGTCTTTGATGGATTAGGTATTGGTTTAGGATTTACATTGGCATTAACACTTCTAGGTGCAGTTCGTGAACTTTTAGGTACAGGTAAGGTATTTGATATGGTAATTTACAGTGAAAACTACGGTATGTTACTATTTGTATTACCTCCAGGAGCATTTATTGCTTTGGGTTACCTAATTGCTATTATTAACAAGATGAAAGCGAAGAAAGCTTAATCATTAAACGTAGAAGCAAATTATTATGGAATATATATTAATATTTATATCAGCTATATTTGTAAATAACGTTGTTTTATCTCAGTTCTTAGGAATCTGTCCATTTTTGGGAGTTTCTAAAAAAGTAGATACTGCAATTGGAATGGGAGCGGCTGTAACATTCGTACTTACGATTGCTACTGTGGTAACTTTCCTTATTCAAAAGTTAGTTTTAGAAAACTTTGACCTTGTTTATTTACAAACGGTTACCTTTATTTTGGTGATTGCAGGTTTAGTACAAATGGTTGAAATTATTTTAAAGAAAGTTTCTCCAGCACTTTACCAAGCATTAGGTGTTTTCCTTCCATTGATTACAACGAACTGTTGTATTCTTGGGGTTGCCATTCTGGTTATCCAAAAAGACTTTAACCTATTAACAGGTGTTGTTTACGCTTTTGCTACAGCAATTGGCTTTGGATTGGCTTTGGTAATCTTTGCAGGTTTAAGAGAGCAGATGCGCCTGCTTAAGCTTCCAAAAGGAATGAAAGGTACTCCTATTGCACTAATCACAGCAGGTCTTCTTGCTATGGCTTTTATGGGTTTCGCAGGAGTTGTTAAATAAGAAAGATACATTCAAAGCATAGGTTTTTGAATAAATAAAATATTGAGATAGCCGATAGATGTAAATTCTATTGGCTATCTTTTTTTGTTTACCATTCTATTCAAATACATCTCTTGTATTTTTATTTATAAAAGTGTTATAATCATTCAAAAAAGTATGATTGCTGTAAACAAATT
>JASLDF010000242.1 GCA_030151635.1 Bacteroides sp.
ATTACGATGATTACAAATATAGTTTAAAAGGTAACAAACTAACACTTATAAACGAAAGTGATGAAGAAGGTGAAATGGATGAAGTAATTGATTTTGGAGTTTCCCTTGCAAACAATAAATTAACGATAACTGACCTTAATCCTAAAAAAACATTCGATAACGAATTGGATGAATACATCTATGAGTATAATAATCAAGAGGGTGTAACCGAAAAAATAGATGAAGAAAAAATTAAGGTAGAAAAAGCAACTTTTATTAAAGTACTTAGTAAAAAATAAATAAGAACCTTCTTTTCTTATTCAGACTCAGCCCATTTATAAAGTAATAAATAGGCTGAGTTTTTTTATTTTCATTGGGGAGTGTGAATAGTTTGCAGAATAGAATCTATCCTACTGGCTAATTCCTCCAGACTCCCATTATTTACCAAATGATAATCGGCCAAAGCGATGGGTCCACCTTTGTCGTGTCGCTCAATTTCTTTTCGGTCTCGTTCATCAACTTCGCTGGCCGTTAATGAACGAAATGGACGATGGCGAAGGCGTTTATACCGAATCGCTTTATCTGCGTGTACAGCAATGCAGAGAAGCATATTCCCATACTCTTTCTTTAAGATATCGAACTCCGTCAGGCTGTACAAACCATCAAGAAGGATAATCGCATCTGGATTGCTTATAGATTTCAACTTCCGTATCGTCAAATGAGCCAATACGCCCTCTCCTCCTTGCTCACGCATCACTTGTCGAACCGCCTTCACATTAAAGGCAGTATTCTCTAATTGTCGCAAATTCAGTTCTTCTTGCACAAAATCACCGAAGTATATTTCATGGATAGTGCCACTCAATATCCCTTTAATTAAATTGGTAACAGTACTTTTACCAGTGCCACACATGCCAAGAATTGCAATAATTTGTTTCATATTTGAGGGAAAGATGGGTTTAAATTTAAAGACTATTTGATTTTAAGGCTGATTATGCTGCAGTGCATTCATTAAATTCTGTAGCTCTTGTAGGGTATACGGTGGTGTTCTTCGATGTAACATTGCATGGCAATTTGGACAAACGGGGCGTAAGTCATTTTCGGGATCAACTTTTTGGTCTTCTCCAATGCTTGATAACTCTTCTAAGTGATGAACATGTATGAAGCCTTCTCCAATTTCTCCGTAAACCTGTGCAAAATTGAAACCACAAACACAACAAGTACACCCTTGTAATTCAATACACTCACGACGTGCTTTAATATTGCGGTTATACGTATTCACTGTGATTGTTTTCTTTGAACCCTCATAGAGGTCATCTCCATTATAAGCTGGCTTATGAGGCTCTTCATTAGGTTTAATTTCTTTATTAATCGGAATTAAATAATCCGAGGAAGCAACGGTGTTACCAATTCCTTTTGCTTTAAGAAAATCTATAAGTTCTCGAATAGCCGAAGAATAGTAACGGCTCTCTCCATAGGATGGTGCTCCTGGATAGTGGTACTTACCATTTGGATCTGTCTGATGCTGCTTTAAATCAACATACAAATCTTGTAGATTGTCCAAATCTCTCTCTTGAAATAAATCCCTTCCTAAAATTTCAGATAGAATTTCAATCGCTCGGACATAGGAATTTGCTTTCTGTGATTTCGGTTTATCTGGATTTCGCAATCTCTTTTTATATTCGTCTTTAATATTCATACCAACTCCGTATTTAGTTTTCTTTTCAATTTAAATATACAATTAATCCCCAACTCTCCCACCCCCAACCACACAAAAAAACGGTGGATAGAAAGTTTCCTTCCTGCCCACCGTTTATATCGTGTTCTCTACTTAACGTTTTCGAATTAGTTCAATAGATTTGGATTTGCACTGGTTGCCTCTTTTGGAATTGGCATTGCATAACGTGCATCATCCTTGTTAAGTGTATAGGTTTTATCGCCTATCACCTTCACAATCTCAGGACGAGTGGTGCGACGAAGATCGAACCAACGGTGTCCTTCAAATGCCAATTCACGTGCACGTTCTAGGTAGATGTATTCTAATAAGTCCGCATCCTTTAGGCTTTGTAATTCTTGTTCCACACGTTTTGCACCATCAGTGGTATAGCGTTTTGCAGCCAGTTGGTTGATGTATGCTTTCGCTTCGTCAACCTTACCCAATTGAGCAGCAGCTTCGGCAGCAGTCAAAACAAACTCGCCCAAACGGAAAGTTGTTTTATACTCCATTGCTCCCCCCTTAATGGTTTGAATGTCTTTCGGCTTATCCTCTGGCTTAGGATTTTTATTCTCAAGCTCTTTGAAGTAGACCGACATACGCTTATCATCTTTACCATACCATTTCTTAGCAATGGCAGATAGACGGGAAGCTTTCGATACGTTCAATGAAATGACTGGTTCAAAAGCCACAATATTCTCCGAAGAGGTGTAGTGGTTTGGAGCAATCACATTTTCAGCATTGAAATCGACCAATACATAACCTGCATCAATCACGTTTTTCGCTGCTTTGTATGCTTGTTCCCATTTGCCCATGTAAAGACTGATACGAGCATCAAAGGCATCAACAGATGTTCTATTGAAACGATATGAGAAAGAAGACTCCCAACGTTCTCTGTTCACCAATTTACGAGCCGAAGCAATATCACTTACAATGGCATTGTAAATTGTCCCTACTTGATCACGTCCACGCACTTTTTCAATGTCGCTATCTAAAACCAAAGGAACAGCTTTACTGGTTGCCCCACCTTCCATGGTGTATGGCAAGCCGTAAAGGTTAACCAGCAAATAGTGCATATAGGCACGAAGCAAGTATGCCTCGCCCACCAACTGGTCAATATCTGCTTGAGTTGCATTTGCCACTAGTTCAATTTTACTGTGGTTTTCGATGACTTGATTTGCTGTATAAATGATGGTATAGAACTGTTTCCAGCTAAACTCCTTCTTTGAATTTAGTGTAGATGCATCATCCCAAATTTCCAGATAGCCGTAGCTATTTTTCTCGTAAGATACGTCAACCACTTCCATTTCATCAGCACGGAAACTTACGTCCCCTCTATCCGATGGTGTAGTTTGGTAGGCTCTTGCCAATAGTGCACGATATTCATCAACATTTGTTGGAATTACTTTCCCTACGGGTTTGATGTCTAGAAAGTCGTTACACGACGACACCACCACAGCCAAAAGACAAAGTAATATTAAATTATATTTCTTCATGTTGTACACGTTTTAAAAAGATAAATTCAAATTGAACGTTACCGATTTTGGAATTGGAGAAGCGTACATATTATCCATTGACTCTGGGTCTAGGAAATTCTTATAACTTGCTCCAAACACCAATAAATTACGTCCTTCAAGCGCAACAGTAGCCGAGTTGATGCCTACTTTTTTCAAGAAGGTATTGGGTACATTATACGCCAAACGAATATTTTGAAGACGCATGAACGCCAATTTCTTCACCCAGATATCTAAGTTATTATAGATGTCTTTGTTTGAAGAATACCAGTTGTGTTCCAACGGACGGTCTGCTTGCGAAGCCAAAGCTGGCAAGCTAGAGTTTGCATTCTCTGGTGTCCAACGGTTCAATACATCTTTATTCTGATTCCATCCGCCATCAATATCAATGATATCGTATGATGGAGAGGTGCGAACTTTTCCACCAAAAGTGTAAGACAAATTGAATGACAGCTCCCACTCTTTGTAGTTAAACGTATTGATGATACCACCCGAGTAAGGAGCATCTTTCGTACCTAGATAAGACATGAACTCACGCTCTTCTTTCGGAGTTACATCCGAAGTAGCCAAGCCAATGCCCCACTCGTCTTTCAACTGATACAATTCTACCAACGTTACTTTTTCGCCCTCTTTTGTCAAGAACAATGGATAACCCTCATCATCCAAACCTGCTGTTTTGTATCCGAAGATAGCACCCACAGGATAGCCTTCACGACTTGGAACTTTCGAGTTATCAGCAACCACCTCGCGCAGAACTTTATTATCGTTGTACGAGAAGTTGAAGTTTGTGCCCCAAGTAAAGTCTTTCGTCACGATGTTACGTGTACCTAAACTTAATTCAATTCCTTTATTCACCATACTTGCCCAGTTAATCGTTGCCGATGTAAATCCTGTTTCAAGTGGCAACATTTGCAGACCAATCAAGTCTACCCCCTTACGGTAGTAGTAATCGGCACTGAAGTTGATGCGTTGATCAAGTACAGACAAATCGAATCCGGCATTAACCGAGTGGGTTTTTTCCCAACGCAATTTCGCATTTGGAGCACCATCCAGGTCAATCATGTATTCCGAACCACCTGGCAGAATATTTGCCACACGGTACGTACCAATCAAGAATGGAGAGGTATTTTTATCAATGTTACCTTGCAATCCATAAGATAAACGAACCGCTAGGTTATCTAACCAAGAAGATGAAGCATTGTATAGGAAACGCTCTTGCGAGATTCTCCACAATCCACTTACCGAATATAACGGAAGGTAACGGTATTTCTTTGCAACACCATATAAGTCGGAACCATCCATACGGATACTACCACCCAAAGTGTAACGGTTCATCAACGAATAAGACATCGTAGAGAAGAACGACACATAGGCATTCTCTTGGTGAGTCGTATTGTGTAGTGGCGTGTATTTTGCTTTATCCTCATCGGGGAAGATAATTGGTTTTGTTGTCAATGTTTTACGGTCGTAACCATAACCCGCACCAAAGTCCGAATTATTTTCAGATTTACGAAGCTCCGTACCTGCCATTACTTGCAAGTCGTGAATATCGTTCCAACTGTTGCGATACTCCGCCATAGTCTTCCAAGTAACTTGCGTATTGGTATTATTGTAAGCTTTATGCACCCCACCCTCTGGAATGAAATACTTGTATTCGCCAGTAACTTTATCTTTATACTTACTGTTTTTACGTGTATTTCTCATCACAAAAGTTTCGCCATCGGCAACCTCTTCTTTTGATGTTTTATCAAATTGGAAACCCAATTGAGAAGTTACTTTGAAATGATCGTCTAGGCGGAATTCAAAGTCGAAGATAGACGACAATGAATTGATGCTTTCTTCTTGAAATGAGTTAGCACGCTCTTCCAAAATATTGAAACCTAAATCCACATCGGTATTGTTTTGAATATCGAAATCGTAGATGTAGTTTCCTTTATCATCGTAGGGTTTCATGTATGGACTTACACGTCTTGCATACATATTTGCATTGGTGTATCCATAGTTTGACGGATAGTTACGGTTGTTTGCTCTACGAGTAGCAAAAATAGAAGCACCCAATTTAAACATATCGTTAATACGGTAGTTTGTTTTACTAACCAAGCTAAAACGATTGTTTTTGATGCCACGCATATTTCCATTCTCCTCAAAGAAACCAAACGAGTTGTAGTAAGTTACTTTCTCGCCACCACCCGAAATATTGATGTTGTACTCTTGATTAAACGAGTTTTGGAACAACAATTTATTCCAGTTGGTATTCTGCATTCTCAAATCGTTCAAAGCTGCAGATGCTTCGGGAGTTAGGGCACTCATACCCTCTTTTTTAAAGGCATCAACCAAGCCATAACGATCAAGGGTACGATAAACACCACCTTTCACCTCACGGTCTTGTTGAACAATTCCACTTGATAAAAGTCCCAACTCGAAATCCACTTTCTCGTTGCTGTTCATCAAGTTTAAACGGTTCAAGCTGCGACGTGGAGAGTAAGTTAAACGAGTAGAAAAGTTTACTCTTGGTTTTCCTTGCTTACCACTTTTAGTCGTAATTACAATTACACCATTTGCCGCACGTGCACCATAAATAGCCGTTGCAGCAGCATCTTTCAACACCGTAATATTTTCAATATCGGCAGGATTAATACCTGCAATTGAAGACTGTTTAATGTTTTCAATGTCGTAACTGTTCTCTTGTTTTGGAATATCAGTACCCTCCAATGGAATACCATCAAGTACCCAAAGTGGATCTTGCGTACCATTCATCGAAGCCGTACCACGAATACGAATCCTTGCAGGTGCACCCGGATCACCCGTTGTTGTGCTCACTTGCAAACCAGCAATCTGACCCGCCAAGGCTTGGTCAATACTTTTTGCAGAACCCGTAATCGCATCCGACAATTCTACGGTAGTAACCGCAGCAGTCAGTTTTCTTTTTTCAATGGTTTGATAGCCCGTAACCACAACACCTTCCAACATCTGTGTTGTAGGTTGCAGCACAATGACGTACTTATCTTTATTCGCTTGTAACTTTACAACCTGAGTTTCATGACCCAGGTAGCTACAATGAAAACGATCAATTCCCGCTGGAATACTCAACACAAAGTTGCCATCCACATCAGTTACCGAACCTTGCGTATTGCTAGGAAGTCCTGCTTTTTGCAAATCTTTCGCATCAACAAATACAGTAGCACCAATCAGCATGAAACCATCCTCAGCCGATGTTACTGTACCTCTAATAATGCGTTCGGCTGCACTTGCCCCAAAGGCAGTGCAGCACAGAACTAAAAATGATAAAATATATTTTTTCATAAATTTATAATCGCGAATGGATTAATAATCGTCTTACTTAAGACCTAGCGCCGTGTTGATACGAAGAATTAAATCTTGGTAGTGATATTGAGTTGCAATATCGCCCGAGTTCGCTCTTCTTTCAACCAGCTTCTTGATACGGATAAGCTCACCACGTTTCACCGAGATGGCATCCGAAATACGATTCAATTGAGAACCATAGAAATCTAACGTACGACCAGCAGCCATTTTTGAACCACGGAAAGACTTCATTGCAAATTCGTCGTGGTTACAGAATGGAGTTTGATGATCGAATAGGAAGTGGTCTTCAACAAGTTTTTTATTGATTTTAACCCCTTCTGTTTCTGCAGCTGCAGTGATTAACGCATCAACAAAACCTTTTTGAAGGTTACGAGTCATAACGTCAACCTTACCACCTTGTTCGGTTGTTTTGAAAATACCTTTGTGAAGCATATCCATTAAATCAACAGCAGTAAACGCCTTGTTTCCATTTGCCGATTCATTCTCCAACATACGCATCAAACGGTTGTTCGATAGCAAGTCCCAGAAAATATAGGCTTGTGCATTCTTCAACATTTTGTGAGGTGCATTCTCAATTTGACCAATAGGAGTATCGCGACGTAGGAACGTATAATCGCCCAAACCGTTGTTGAACAACCATTCTGGGTAACAAAGAACTTCATCTAATAGGAATTGAACAGCTTCACGTTGTTTCTTCTTTTCAACGTGTGTGTATGTTTGAACGCCATCGCCCACGGTTGTGTTCTCAATGTAGATACCACCAATATTTGCCATTACATGGTATAGGAAGTAATTCCATTGACTAATCACTGCATAGTAAAGACGAGAAGCTTCATCGTATGTTTGACCCTCTTCGCCTGTAGTTGTCCATTTCAAAATGTTTGGCACTACACGTTTCAAGTTCTTAATACCCAATTTTGACGATTTCATAGCATCATCGCCCATGTCTTCATTTTGAGCACGTGGATCAACAGCATCACGTGGATCTTGTGCTTCACTGTATTTAAACAGACGACCATCGTGAGCTTTCAAGAATTTATGTAGTTCTGCTTTTTCTTCGCTTGGTGTTTTTGCATCAAACCAACGGTAACCGTAACCAATTGCAAACATATCATATGGTCCGATGTGTGGAGAAAGCACTTTTACACCATCTTCTGGTTGTGCCACGTAGTTGTAACGAGCATAATCCATGATTGATGATGAAGTTGAATTCATTTTTGTAGTGAATTTTTCAGAACGCAAAGAATCGGTTTGGTATGCCCAAGAACCCATCATATTATGACGAAGTCCTAAGGAGTGTCCCACCTCATGGCAAGCCACAAAACGAATGGCATCGCCCATGATATTTTCTGGAATTTCTACACCACGAACCTCTTCACGAACAGCACCCGTTTGCACAGTGTTCCACTCTTGAAGCATGGTCAATACGTTGTGCCACCACATGATATCTGCCTCAAGAATCTCTCCCGAACGAGGGTCAAGAATTGAAGGTCCCATGGCATTCATTTTTGCTGATGCTGCGTAGGTAATCACCGAATAGTTGATGTCGTCCATTTCAGCATTGATGCTGTCTGGGAGGTCTTTTGCAACAATGGCATTTTTAAAACCAGCTTTTTCAAAAGCCACTTGCCAATCTTCAACCCCCATACGAATGTACTCTCTCCATTGTTGCGGAGTAGAATTGTCTAGGTAGAATACAATTGGTTTAGCTGGTTCAACCAACTCGCCCCTTTTGTAGGCTGCCACATCTTCTGGTTTTGGTTCCATTCTCCAACGGGTAATGTACTCCTCTTTACCAATTTTCTGTTGCTTATCGCTGTAGCTCAAGAAATCGGTAGTAAAGTAACCCACACGTTGATTGTCCAAACGTCCCACCATTGGTGTTTCAGGAAGAAGAAGAATAGTAGAACTTACCTCGACAGTAACGTGCACACTTTCCATTCCTTCAATCACCTTAGTTGTTAGCTCAGAATAAGCAACAACATTGTTGTGAAAGGTTTTAATATCTTGAATTTTAGATAAATCTTTAATTGACGATGTACCTAAATTAATGTTGGTAAATACGTTATTAACGCTTGTTTCTGTACCATTATAGATATCGTTCACTTTGATGACTACTGATGTCGAATCGGCATTGTAGCTATCTACTTTGAACGAAGCAATTAACGGAGAGATGTAGTTATCTTTTACCGATTGTGTAATGGCATCATTTTTAGGAGAGATTGGCAACGGACGGCTTTGGCGAACCATCAGCTTGTCATTTTCTTTGTTCCATTCAAAACGAATCATGTTGTGTTCGTAGTTCACACCACGGTTCACACCTGCATCGTTCAGTTCGGCTGGCACACGTTGTAGTTTATTGACTACAAGCATGTCTTTGCCCATTAATTTCATTGGTATCTCAAAGAAGTAGTCTTTGTCTTTTTTATAAACATTGAACATCCCCTCTGATTTTGTTGCACTTCCAACTAATTGGTCGTACTTACTCTTGGTTTCTTCTTGTGTCTTTTTGTCTTGTCCTTTTTTCTTTTTCTTTTTGAACAACTCCACCGAGTCGATTTTGTAGTTTGGCGACGCCGCCAAAACGGAAGGAATTACTGGTGTAAGTAGCATAGTAGCAGCCAACAACAGTACCTTGTTAGTTTTCTTCATACCTAGAGAATCTTATATTTATTCAATTAATAATCATATTGATACATTATATCCTGAAACGAACTTACAAAAGTAGCATCCTACAGACAATCCCCCAATATATTCATCTTTTTTAACGTCATTTATATGGCAGATTGACAATCAAACCTGCTATC
>JASLDF010000155.1 GCA_030151635.1 Bacteroides sp.
CCTAATTTTATTTTTTTGTTGGATTATTTGAGGAAAGTGTAGGTGTTTGATAGGGTAGAGGAAAATGAGAAATAGGGCATTTTATGGGAGATGTTGTTTGTGCCCAATCATCTCATTACTATTTTTTAAAATAGTTTTGAATGCCACGAACCAATGGAATATCTGCATCGGCCCAATCTAAATTATTAAGTTCTTCGATAGATAGCCATTTCAGTGCTTCGTGCTCATTTAGCTGAATGTGATTATTGGTAAGTTCACATAAATAGCCTGCTAGTTCTATTGTTCCAAAATCGTAGATATGAGTATTAGTAGCTATCCATTTAATGACCTTGATATCGCAATCTAATTCTTCCTTGATCTCTCGTACCAAAGCCTCTTCAGGAGTCTCATTTGCTTCAATTTTGCCACCTGGAAATTCCCATCTCATACCCATAGTTGTATTTCTATTGCGTTGGGTACAAAGAATTAGGTTGTCTTTTACGATAATAGCGGCTACTACTTGAATTGGATGTGTCATCTTGGTCAGTTAATATGTTTATGTGGCGAAGTTACTTATTTATCGGATTGGATTGGCATTAACCTTCAATGCATTTTCTATATGGTTTAATTCTTGCTCACGCCATGATCTTTTCTTTGGGGCACCGGTGCAAAAAAAACCTTCCCCTTCATGTCTATAAACAGAAGGGGAAGGTCATTAATTTAAAACAAAAATCTATGTTATTACGATTTCTTTAGAGATATAATATCGTGAGGATTTCCTTTTTTACAAACCTTTTCGAGTTGTAGGGAGTCGTCCGAAAGATTTAGTATCTTATATTCTTCGCGTTTACCATCTTGGTTAAAAACGATTGTCTGACTAATCCAATTCAAGTTATAGTCTCCAGAAACTACTTGAGTCTCGCCTGTTGACTCTAAAACTTTAGCCACGGTATATTTATTGTTTCCTTGAAAGTCGTATTTCAATGAAGAGTCTACAAGGTATTCACCATTAAAAATAACACTCCACTTACCATTTACTTTATTTGTTTCTTGCGTACATGAGCTAAATCCGAAGCCCATAATTGCTATCAGCATCATTGCCGATAATCTTAACATTAACTTTTTCATATTTACTATCTATCTAAAATATCTATTTATTCTTTCTGTATATAAAAACAAGTCAACAACTCATTTAGTTCATAAAAATGATGCTTAACAACATAAAAATATTTTATATCATGGTTATAGGGTATGTAGTCGTGTTTAGAGTGGAAAATATTTGTAGGTTAATAGAGATTAATTTAGTGTCAAGCTTAATCTATCTTTATATAGCAGTTTATATTATAAAGATTTTTTAGATAAGCTTCTTTGTTGTTATATGAAATTAAGGTGGTTATTGTATAATATAAAGAAAAGTCTCATCAAGGGATAGATGAGACTTTTTTTACTCAAATTCGTCAACACAGATTGAATTTGAATGTGATATTAATTTAAACTTCATCATCTTAACATTATGAAGCGTGTGATTGATATATGCTAAGGTATTTAATAAGAATTAATTATGATGTAAGTATTTGAGAAAACTTTTAAAATATACCCTTTTGGGTAATTTGCATAAATCAATAGTAGAAGAATCGACCTATAAATCTATATTAAAGAACAGCATGACCTTTAATGTGGTAAATAGGCGTGATTATAAAAGGAGGCTTTCTGGATTAACGAGAAGCCTCCTTTAGGATTGAAAAG
The DNA here is from genome assembly GCA_030151635.1 of Bacteroides sp. GTDB lineage: Bacteria > Bacteroidota > Bacteroidia > Bacteroidales > Bacteroidaceae > Bacteroides_E. The sequence goes on from JASLDF010000155.1 coordinate 1,726, forward strand.
TTTAGTAAAATTAATTATTGTCTTAATCTAAATAGTGTTACTCCCTAAATGCGGAGAATGAATAGAATCATTGTCGAGTGATTAGAACGTAGATTAGAGAGTTTAAGTTCATCTCTTTTTTCCTAAAAATATTAAATAAAAGCATAATTATATTTTATCTAATAATGTTGAAGAAGGCGTGCTTTAATGTGCTACTTCTTTTTTTTACATTATATAAAAGTTCTTATGCTAAAAGGTTTTAATACTTTTGTACGAACTTTTAAAATTGATTATGCAACAGAGAGAAATTAATACGCCTGCTAAGCGTGGCTATTTAGGTTTAATATCGGTTATGTTTGCCTTCTTTGCAATGGGGGTAATTGATATTATAGGTATCGCTTCAAACTATATAAAGAAAGATTTTGGTGTTAGTGATACGATGATTGGTACACTATCATTCATCTTATTCACATCTTTCCTACTGCTATCTGTACCCACTAGTGGTTTAATGAATCGTATTGGTCAGCGAAAGACGGTAATTCTAAGTATTATAGTAATGTGCATTGCATTGTCTGTACTTTACTTTAGTTATAATATAACAGGAGTCGTTCTTTTCTATATTCTATTAGGGGTAGGGATAACGATGATTCAAGTAGGGTTTAGTCCGTTGGTGGCAAGTGTAATTGATAAGCGTTATTTATCGTCGGCTCTAACATTTGGACAGTTTACAAAAGCATTAGGTTCGGCTTTAATTCCTTTATTTGCGATTTGGGCAAGTTTGAATACTTCTAGTTGGAATACCATTTTACCTTATGTCATTGCTCTTTCTCTCTTGGTAATTGCATTGTTATTTATTACACCAATAAAAGAAGATGAACCTAAAAAAGCATTGGGCTTACTAAGCACTCTTGCTTTATTAAAGATACCTTTCTTACTGTTCGCTTTTTGGGCAATGATTTGTCATGTAGGCATTGATGTAGGAATGGCCATTTCATCACCTCGTTTGTTAGTTGAAAGAACAGGATGTACTGTTGAAGAATCTACTTTCACCAATACTATTTATTTTATCTGTAGGACGGCTGGCTGTTTTATAGGTACATTTTGTTTGTCTGTCATGTCTAATCGAAAATTTTATATCATTAGTATGCTGATGACCATAGCAGGTGTGGTTGGTCTATTTTTTGCAACGTCTACAATGATGCTCTACTTCTTTATCGGCATGGTTGCAATTGGTAATTCCAACGTATTCCCAATCATGGTATCAAAATGCATGATGAACTACCCTGATAATAAGAATGAAGTGTCGGCTATTATGGTAATGGGGTTATTCGGTGGTGGCATCATTCCACTTATCATGGGTATTTCGAGCGATGCCATTCAAACTCAAACAGGTGGGGTTATGGTGTTGTTTGTATCAGCCTTGATAATGGCATCCTGGACTTTTATGTTGAAGGAAAAAAAGTAAAGTGAACGCCCCATCAACAGTAAATGGATATTCTAGGCATAAATTCAGTTTTGAGTTTATGCCTTTTTTATATAAATACTATCTGTTATATTTTCCATTCTCTCTAAATATGAGTTCTTTTGAAAAACTATACTTAACAAGGAGTGTTTTATTAATAAGTTAGATTACTAAATTCAATTAACTATGCAAAGAGAAGTGTTTCCTATTTTATACAACAGAAGAAAATTGAAAACAGGTATTGTTCATATAGGCATTGGTAACTTTCACCGTGCCCATCAAGAGTATTACCTAAACAAGCTTTTAGCTACTCCTAGCGTTACTCAATGGGGCGTTTGTGGGTTGGCTCTTTTGCCTAGCGACGAGGCTTTGGTTAATAAATTAAATGACTCAGGATTGGAGTACACTCTTACTATCTATGGTCGTAAGGGTGATGTTGAGGTACAGAAAATTGGTTCATTGGTTGAATTAATTTGGGGTGTAAAAGAGCCTGAGCGAGCTTTGGCTAAAATGGCTAGTTCTGATGTGAAAATTATCAGTATGACCATTACTGAAGGCGGATACAATATAGATCGTAAAACGGGAAGTTTCGATTTTACGAACCAGTTTGTTGATGCTGATATCAAAAGCCCAACAACTCCTAAGTCTGTATTTGGTTTTGTGGCCGAAGCGTTGCGTAGACGAATGCAAGCTGGCAATGGCCCAATAACTATTCTGTCTTGTGATAACCTTCAGCACAATGGAGATACTGCAAAGAAGGCTTTTTTAAGCTTCTTTGAAAAGCAAGACACAGAGCTATATGATTGGGCAATTGAAAATGTGACTTTCCCTAATTCTATGGTCGATAGAATTGCTCCAGGGGTATCGGAAGAAGATGTAAAACGCATCAATGAGGAGAATGGAACGTTTGATTATGCTCCCGTTTACTGTGAAGATTTTATATCCTGGGTAATCGAAGATAATTTCATAGCAGGAAGACCTCAATTAGAGAAGGTAGGGGTGCACTTTACCGACCAAGTGGGCGTATATGAAAATATGAAACTTAGTTTGTTAAATGCATCACACACCATGTTGTCATATCCAGCATTCCTGATGGGGTATCGTAAAGTAGATGAGGCAATGCATGATTCTAAGTTGGTGGATTATATTCGTAATTTTATGGATATTGATATAACGCCATATGTGCCAGTTCCTGCAGATGTAAACTTAGAAGAATACAAGCAGATATTGATTGAGCGCTTTCAAAACAAGAACGTAAGTGATCAGTTGGCCCGTTTGTGTTTTGACGGAATATCTAAGATACCTGTGTACATTATGCCCAATCTGGAAAAAATGATTAACAATAATGCCGATTTTACTCGCATAGCTTTCTTTGTGGCTACCTACCGTCAGTATTTAAAATTTCAGAAAGATGATAAAGGAAATACTTTTGATGTTCGAGAGCCTTGGTTAACAGATCATGATATTGCACTGATTAAAAGTGATAACGCATTAGATTTTCTTGATCTATCTCCTTTTAAAACAAATGTAATTCTCCAGTCTTCTAAATTTGTGGAACAATACAGACACTATGCCGAACAAATTCAAGAGCATGGAGTGCGTATGGTTATGGCACAAATGTAATTCTTACTACAACGTTAGATTGATTATTTTATATTTCCTGCTCTTTATTCTATATGATTAAAGGGCAGGAATTTTTTTATGCCTCTTTGCGATAGGCATTAGGTGTGGTGTTGGTGTATCGTTTAAAAAATCGACAAAAGACAGAAGAGTCTGTGAAGTTTAGCTCATAGGCAATTTCTGCAATAGTTAGGTCTGTTGCTTTTAAAAGTGATTTCGCATAAACTATTACAGCTTCATTAATCCATGTGTTAATTGATTTGTTGGTTTCTTCTCGGATGACTGTTGTTAAGTATTTAGGGGTTAAATTAAGTCTGTTTGCATAAAAAGAAGCACTTCGTTCCGTACGGTAATGCTTATAAATGAGATCGAAAAAATCGTTAGCTATTTGCTCCGAACGGGTTACAGGTATTTGGCTGATGTCCGCTTTAGAATACATGTTCTTGATTTCCGAAACAAGCGCCAGGACGATAAGTTGTAATATATCACGCTTCCCAATTAAATTGGTACGATCGTATTGTAAACTTATTAGGTGATAATAGGCGTTGAAAACTTGATTTTGCTCGTCACTTAGCATGGCTACAGGGCGAGTTCTTACTTTGTCGGCTATGTCAAACTCGTCTGTAAGACTGATGTGTGCTATGAAATCAAATGTAAATAAAATGGTGTTAAGCTGTAAGTCGTCCGAGGCTTCAATAGGTTCGACCAATGTTTGAGGAACTACGCTAACTAATGTACCGGGTACAATTGTATGTTCTTTTAATCCAATTTTGGCCTTCGCACTACCTTTGACGCAAAGAGCGACTAGAAAATCCTCCATGATGTGGGGGAAAAGTGTAAAGCTATCACGTACATATGTTAGTCTTTCTGTTAAAGCTAAACCATTGACCTTAATCTCTCCATGCTCTTTGATGATTGTGTCAATATCGTATTTTAAGTATCTTTCATTAAGCATATTAATCAGTTTTATGCCAATATAGCTATTAAAATTCAAAATCAAACCTTTTGCACATTAATCCCTCTTTTCTGTACGTGATATGTAATACTTTTTGTCCTTTCTTTGCAATGTGTTAAGTAAAAGTAGATACTGTTTTACAGATTTGTAATAAATCGCCACAGATGTTTGATGTGAATCTAGTCATGAAAATGGTTTTAAAAAGATCTCACAATATCCGAGTTCATAATGTGTGAATATTCCAATTGGGAAATTAAATAACTTGGATATGATTTTGTTTTGTTGCAGACTGCAAAATAAGTATCAGTAAGTTTTTAAACAAATGATTAATTTAGAATCCACTCAAAGAATTTATTTTAATAATTGAGTTTGTGCTGTGCTTTCATAGAAGAAAGGCATGTGTGAGCAGCAAATACTTAAACTTAAAATGTGATTGATGGAATAAACACTTTAACAAACTAAAGAAATCATTTATTTCATTTTCTAATTAATGAATCAAGTGTGATTTGTTTAACTGTTAATATACTTGAAATGCAAATTAACTAAGTTAGCTTCTATATCGTGAGATATGGAAGCTTTTTTATGCACTTATTTTTAGTCAGTTAAATTATTGGCTTTCCCTTGAATGCTGCCCTTCGTAGTGTTGTTAACTCATCCCAATTCTTCTTCAATTGTTCATTAAGCAGGCTATTTATAGTTTGCTTCATAATAATAGCTAGTGTGGAAATTTAGAAGGTTAAAATAGTCTATGGAATTATTAACAATAAGTGTAATTGAACGATAATTGATTTACTAATCCATTCTTATAGAGAAATGAATTTTATAGTATGATGGGTAATAGCCTTACTAATAGTTGCTTATATTTAAGACTGAAAATAATTTGAAAATAAAGTACCAATTCGCATTGTAGTTCCAAAAAAGTATGTACTTTTGTCATCGTTGTCCTAGCCTTTGTGGTGAACGTTAGGATGACATAGAAAAGCCAGTCTCTTTTAGAGGCTGGCTTTTTGCTTTTAAGCCTGTTTGCACTTGCCGAATTCGTATGGTGTGTTAATCTTTTCCTTGAGAGTGAGAAGTTTGTTATTTAATAAATAATAGCGTGCAATTCTTCTCTTGTACTTTAATGTATATTAAGTGGGGTAGCATTAAGCCTTGTAGATTTTAACTTAAGGGTTCTTCCTACCAGTGGGTAGACGAACAGTTGCAAGGGGTGTTGTTTTTGTAAACACACTAACGCCACAAGTATCACTACTTATGGCGCTCAAAGAATCATAATTCAAATTCTAGTTTCAATGTCAAGCTAATATCTACTTGCATATATTGAACATCTATTCATGTTCTTTCATCTAAAAAATAAGTAAGTTAATTGTTCAATTTTTATGATTGTGAAAACAAGCATACTATTATGCCTGTTGTGTTCTTAAACTATTTTAAAGTCTTTATTCTGTAATAATACCTCACGAATGTAATATTATGTTTTGTCATAATCAAATATTTAGAAACATTATTTTGTAAAATAAAAACAATATGCTTTTCTGTATCCTGTAAGGCGTATTGCTCTTATAATCATAATCTAAAGGAGTGTTTGCTAGCTGGTATAGGTCGTTCTGTTTTTATGTTTTAGTGTGGTGTTTGAAGTGTATAGGTTGGGCTAATGTGTAAGTGTATGTGTGTAATGTATAGGTGTTGCTATTTGTCTAATTGACTATAAAATGAAAAACACCAGAGCATCGCTGCTATGGTGTTTTATATTATACAATCTTAAATATCTATACAGAAATGTTATATTATTAAGATTCATCTGAATTTAAGATGCGTGTGTTTTTCATAGATTGCTCTTTTCACCGAGCCATGAGTAATTAGTACTCTTTATTCTTAATATCTTCTTTAAGTATTTTGGTTTGTTTTAAAACCTTAGGACTTAAGTATAATAACGCAATAACGTTAGGTACTACTAAGAATACGTTGAACGTATCCATTAATTCCCAAACAAGTTCAACTTCAAGTACAGATCCCAATACAACGAATAGAACTACTAATGCTCTAAATGGAGTAATCAGTTTTTCGCCTCCACACAAGAAACGTAAGTTTTGTGCTGCAAAGAAGTACCAGCCTACAATTGTTGTAAGCGAGAAGAAGAATAGTGTAATGGCTACGAAGATTGAACCAGTCATACCAAATGTTTCACCAAACGATGTTTGCACAGAGTTAGGTGTAAAATAGGTTGTCCACTCAACAAGTTCGCCAGGAACTAAGCTAGCCAGTTTATCTGTCATTTTACCATATCCAGACACCAATACAATTAAAGCAGAAAGTGTACAGATAATTAAGTTTGTACCCACACCTACAATAGCTGTAAGACCTTGTTCGTAAGGTTTTTTTACTTTAGCAACTGCGTGTGCATGTGGGGTTGTACCCAAACCAGCCTCGTTCGAGAATAGACCTCGAGAAACCCCGTATCGTAATGCTTTCATTACTGTAAATCCTAACACACCACCACCAACACTACTAGGGTTGAAAGCAGATGAGAAGATTGCTTTAAATACAGGAAGGATACAATCGTAGTTGATAAGAATAACAGAGATACCTGCAATGAAGTATACAGATGCCATAATAGGCACAATTCGCTCTGCAAATGAAGCGATTCTTGAGATACCACCAATTAAAACGACTCCAACCAATACAGCAACTGCAATACCAATATATACGTTATGTACGGAGTCTGGTAAAACAGTCGACATGGTTAATGTAATGGAGTTTGTTTGTACAATAGTACCCATAAATCCTAATGCAAAAACAGCAACTACTGCAAATATGTTAGCGAGTATCTTGCTGTTTAAACCTCTACTAATGTAGTAGGCTGGTCCACCAATGACATGTCCGTCTGGTGTTGATGTTTTGTAAAGCTGAGATAGAAGGGCTTCGGCATAGTTAGTGGCCATACCTAGCACGATACTAACCCATAGCCATACAATAGCTCCGGGTCCTCCCGCTGCAATAGCTGTGGCAACACCAATAATGTTACCTGTTCCTAGTTGAGATGCAACTGCAGTTGAAAGAGCTTGAAAAGGGCTCATACCTTCTTTACGGCTTGCCTTACCGTGTTTCTTACCCTTGAAAATGCTACACGTAGCACGAATTAGGTACTTCTGAATGAAGCAGAGACGGAAGGTGAAATACAGGCCGGTCCCCAACAGTAATAGAATTAGTAACGGCCCCAGATAGGTGTTATTAAGCTCTCTAACAAAAGCTAATAATGCATCTTGACTAAAGTTTGTACTCATAGTTTACTTTATTTTTAAGGTTAATGAAGATTTCATCCGTATTCTAGAGAGAGTTATAGTATTCCATTAAATTAGTGAATTTTATTTAAAAAAGTTTACTAAAAACTATTTTATAAAACATGTTTTCAATATAAAATCACTATTACTCAAATTAATAGCTTATATAGCCTCTTTTAGATTTAAGATTGTTTAATATTACCTTTAAAATAAATTATAAGCCTTAACTAAAGCTTTAGAACTTTAGTTAAGGCTTATGAGATAACTTTATTTTTTTGTTTCAAACTCTTTTATAATCATTGGGTAGAGTATGTCTTGGTTCACAACGTAACTTGCGTGGTCATGTCCTTTCATCTCAATAAATTGAGCTCCTTTAATTTTAGTCATTATATTTGTGTACAGACTGGGTTGAAATAAATCATCTTCTGCCGCAACAATTATTGTTGGTATAGAAATATGATGCAACTCTTCTAGTTCAATTTGTGGTTGCTCTAACATTAACTGCAACAATTTATCGCCAGTTTTAGAAAACTCTTCTTGCAGGTATGCTAAATTCTCGGGAATAAAATCTGTAGGTTTAAGATTGAGCCCTAGTAACATCATGCCAGCAAAGGTATTGGGTTGAGCCAGCTCGAGCATTAGGGCAACAATAGCACCATCACTAAAACCTACAATATGAGGATTATCCAACTCTTGATCTTCAATAAAAAGTCTCAGATCTTCCGTCATGGCTTCATATCCATAATCATCCGTTTTACTACTTTCTCCGTGGTTCCTGCTATCTATTGCATAAACAGTGAAATCTTTTTGAAGCTTTTCGATTAAGGCATCAAAAATATGGTGATCCTCTCCGTTGCCATGCAAAAGAACTAGAGGTCTGCCTTCGCCTTTGCGTTCGTAGTGAATTGTAATGTTGTTAATTGTTGTTTCCATGTGTCATCTATGATTTTGATAAAGATAGCTTATTTACAAATTTATTTTCTTCTGGTTTATAAAACTTCACCAATTTAGTTTATTTCAATTGCATCAGTAGTAAAATTTAATGCGTTATAATGGTTACAATATGTGTGCTTCGTAGTTCATTTTAAGATTGCCAAAAGAGGGGCTGTAAAGGTTTTCTTCTCTCCCTAAGGAAAGCGGGTCTTCTTACTAAGAGAACACGCCTTCCTTAGGAAGAGGACTCACTCTTCTTTGGGAGGTAGAATGTTTCACATAAATGGCCTGTTTTACGTTCTTGTTTTGCTCTACCAAGAGTCTTGAAGTTCGTATTTATGTATCTAATAAATAGTTGCTTATATATAAGGAGTTAAGTGCCACTTAATTTACTTTCGTTTAGACCTAATTTAATTGTGTATCGGAGATGTAAAATGCACGGGTGGTTAAAGGCATTCGTAAGCACAAAATTGAGGCAATAAAAAAGCCTCTTCTTTTCCACAAGGAATAAAGAAGAGGCTTCTGTTTAATTTCTTCTGATGTTACGAAAGTGGGGTAGCACCAGAGGTTATGTTTTAATTATTGTAGTTCTTGAAGAAATCGGTCAAGGTTCTGATACCTGTACCTGTTCCACCAATTCCTTTGTAATCTTGTGCAGATTCAAGGAAAGCAGGACCTGCAATGTCAATGTGAATGTATGGGTGTTTTGCAAAATGCTCTAGGAACTTACCAGCAGTAATTGTTCCTGCATAGCGTCCACCTACGTTTTTCATATCGGCAACAGTCGATTTTAGTTGACCTTTGAAGTCGTCCCAGAAAGGAAGTTGCACCAAACGCTCGTGAACCGAAGCACCCGATTTTACCAATGCGTCTAACACTTTTTGGTCGGCATTACCCATTACACAAGAAGCTTTATCGCCCGCAACGATTAATGCTGCACCCGTAAGTGTTGCTGCATCAATAATAACTTCTGGCTCATATTGATTTGCGTAAGAAATAGCATCAGCTAGAATCATTCTACCTTCTGCATCTGTATTCAATACTTCGATAGTTGTTCCGTCATACATTGTGATGATGTCGCCTGGAGTATAAGCTGTTTGTCCTGGACGATTATCCGTAGCAGGAATCAAGCCGATGATGTGTACGTTTAGCTTGTTCAATGCAGCAGCATAAACAGAACCAATCATACAAGCAGCACCACCCATATCGCTCTTCATCGAGTCCATAGAACCTGCTGTAGGTTTCAAGCTAAGACCACCCGTATCGAAAACGATACCTTTACCCACTAGAACCACAGGTTTCTTATTGATTGGGTTGGCTGGTTTGTATTCAAGAATTGAGAATGTAGGAGGGTCAATAGAACCTCTGTTAACAGCCAATAGACCGCCCATTTTCATCTTTTCAAGCTCTTGTTTTTCGATTACTTTCACGGCAAAGTTAGCTTCTTTACCCAAACGTTGTGCTTCTTCGGCAAGTTTAGTCGCTGTAAGGTAGCATACAGGCTCGTTCACCATGTCGCGTGCCCAACATACTGCTTTTAGTGTGTTGTTAAGGTATGCAACATCAGCATCAGTGCAATTACCATAAATAGAAATTACCTCTAGGGTGAATTTCATATTGGCTTTGTCTGTAAAGTATTTTAGGAACTGATAGTTTGATAGTGCTAGTCCTTCTGCAAGAGCAAGTGCACCTTTATCATTTCCTACGATGGTTAAGTTATCCGCTTTTTTATCTAATATTTTACGAATTGTAGAACCTGCAACACGTAGTTTTTCTAAATCATCTTGGTCTTTAACGAAGAATGTATATTTGTTACCCATCTTCACGAAAGTTTCTTCATCTTCCGATGCACGAAACTCTTCTGCGAATGCAGTTAAATCGGTTGGCAACATTTCAATTTTGCCAGTAGCTTGAACAAGGAACACTACGTTACCTTTCAAGTCTATTTCACTAATTTTTTTAAGCATAATTATTTCTGTTTGTATATTTAACAAGAACCCACGGTTAATGTTTGTTCTTTACCTGTGTAAATTTACAGTTTTTGAGTGTACTAAAAAAATAAGGCAGTGAACTATTCACTGCCTTATTGAGGTTATCTAACTATTTTTTGATTGTGTTTCAATACATATTGACGGAGTTTATTCCATGCCATTATTAAAAGCATCTTTGCCTTTCTCGTAAAGTTTACTTGCTTTCTCTTCAATATATTCTGCTTCGTTTTTCGAGCAGTCTATCCAATTTTTAGCTTTCTTCTTTCCTTTAGAATAATAATCGCTTAGGTCATCTTTTAACTCATCGAATGTACCTTTTTCTTCCATTTTTCTAACCATGTAACCAACGGCTGCGCCAATTGCTCCAATCGAAATTGCTAATAAAACTTTTCTCATAGTTGTTTTCTTTTAGTGTTAAACATTTTATGTTAGGAAAAATAAGAAGGTATCTCAATCTTGTAAGAGTTTACTCCTTAGTTTCTTCTTTCTTCGATTCGTGTGTAGGTTTTTTTGTAGACCTATCGGTGCTAGAATCTTTAGTATCTGTTGCTGTGCCTTCTGCTTCTTGAGGTTTTGGTCTGCGTCTTCGGGCAGGTCTTCTCTTTGGCTTTTCGGCATCGGCTTCACTTATAATAACTACGTGGTCGTCTTTTTTGTTCACGCTTTTGGTCACTTCTTGTTCTTGTTTTTGTGCAGGGCGTCTTCTGTTGTTTGGACGGCGTCCTTTGTTTCCACGAATTTGTTTTTCGTCGTTTTTAGCGTGTATCGTTCCTTCGTTATCTACAATGTAGAAGCCTTCGTTCACAGTCCATTGTACACAAATTAAGTCTTCAATTTTAGAGAAATCTCTTCGCTTCAATTCATCTCTCAACCAAGTTTTGGTTTGTTTGGCATCTTTCAAATCTTCTTCACGAATTTGTCCGTTGGTAACCAATAGATATGATTCTGGAAAGTTTCTACGTTTGTAAATGGTCATCGAACCATCGGTTTCGTAAAGCACATCGTCAATATCTAATAAAGAGAAAATGCTTAAAGAACGTAATTTCGCAATGAGTTGCTCAATGGTAAGGTTGTTTCTTTGTAGGCATTCTAGGTTTAGTTTACCGTTTTTAATTAAGAATTCGGTCTTACCGTGAATCATATGTCCCCATTTGTTATTCCTTGTAATGATTCGAACAAACCAATTAATTATTGCCCATATTACAAAGGCGAAAAGCATCTTCACGATGATGAGATATCCAGCGGTGTAAATTGTACCTCCTACAAGTGTACCGAGAATAATCATATTAATTACATTGATGGGCGATAGCTGCACCATTTGTGTTTTACCCGAGAATCGGATATAGGTGACCACACAAATCATACCGATCAGTAATTTAACTCCAATTTGAATATACTCCGAAATCATTTCCATAATTTAATATTGTGTTATTAAATGGTTATACGTGTTTTATAAAAACGCAACTTGCGTCTTATTTGTTTATCAGTTTTAAAATTAGTGAAAATAAATGACTATAAAGAGTAATAGGGCTACGATGATTTATTAGTTTTAATTGGGTGCTTAAAAGCTTGGTCAATTGCCCTGTCGGGCCTGCTATTTATGTGTTGGAATTGCTACTGCTTAAAAATCAGTAGTGTATGATATGTTGTAGAGCTTGTTTATGTTCATTTTTTATTACATTAATGAGGCTAATTTCAAAATAAAAGTGTAATATTAGGAAAGAATAGAGGTGATGTTCATCTCTTTGTTTTAAACCTTTTTTAAATGTATCGGTATGACGAATCCTAAATTAGTGCACACGCCTAGCCATGGCGATAATGTAAAAGAGTACACTTGTAAATCTTTTGGTCAAAAATACGTTGTAAGCGTTAAATATAAATCGGAAGTAGTAACTGCTTTAACCCAGTTTTGCGAAGATCACGCAATTACGGCCGGAACGATTAGTGGTATTGGTGCGGTGAATGAAGCAACCTTGCGTTACTTTGATTCTAAGCAAGAAAAATACGTAGAGAAAACATTTAATGAACAGATGGAAGTGCTCAACGTTACGGGAAATATTTCGTTGTTGGAAGACAGCTCACTCTATTTACATATTCATATTGTCTTGGGTAGAAATGATTTTTCTGCTGTGGCAGGACATTTAGGTAGTGCTGTTATTAATGGTGCTGGCGAGTTTATTATTGAGCCTTTAAATGGAAACTTACGTAAGGTTAAATATTACGATACTCGTTTAAATTTATTCGATCTGGAATAAACGAAACGCTAAATATACAATTTAAGGCTGATGTTAATGTAATATGTGTGTTGCATTAACATCAGCTTTCTAATTTATGACTCCTGATGTAAATCAATATATGACTGGTTAGACTATTCGGTGGGATTGGGGTGAAGCTGGTCGTCTTTTTATTTTGTAGCTTTGTGATAGGTGCATTTGCTAGGCATCGACAACATTTAATTTCAAAGAAATAGATATGATGCGAAGGATATTTCTGGGTTGTATATTCATTATACTGTGTGTTTTTATGGGTTGCCAAGCCAATGAACCCAAGTTTTATATTGGGGTGTCTCAATGTAGTGATGACGAATGGCGAGATAAAATGAATAGCGAAATTGAAACAGAATCGTGGTTCTATGACCATGTGGAAGTGGAGTTTCGTAATGCGTTTGACAATACCGAACAGCAGCGTAAAGACATTGATTATTTTAAGAATAAGGGGGTTGATCTTCTTATTGTAGCTCCAAATGAAGGTTCTGCATTAACCTCGGCTATTCAAAGTTTAATGAATGATGGGGTGCCTGTAATTGTGGTGGATCGAAAAACAGATTCGGAAATCTATACTGCATATATTGGTGGCGATAATCTGGGCATTGGTCGTGCGGTTGGAAAATATATGGGTAGTGCAATTAGTGCTCCTGCAAAGGTGGTTGAAATTACTGGTTTACCTGGGGCAACTTCTTCGATTGAACGTTCTCAAGGATTTAAAGAAGGAATTTCTGGATATCCCAACCTAAAACTTATTGCTACTGATGTGGCTAACTGGCTTGAAGCGGATGCGTATGTTGTAATGCAAAAACTACTGATGGAGCATGCCGATATTGATGTGGTGTTTGCGCATAATGACCGAATGGCAAAAGGTGCTTATCGTGCAGCACTTGAGTTTGGGCGTGCAGATGCAATTCAGTTTTATGCGATTGATGGTTTGCCTGGTCCTGGTTATGGCATTGAACAGGTGAAAAAAGGAGAGTTGCAGGCTACTTTTATTTACCCTACTTATGGTGATGTTATTTTGCAAACTGCCATTCAGATTCTAACGCATCAGCCTTACCTTAATTATCAACTATTATCTACTTCTGTTATTGATAAAAGCAATGTGGAGATTGTGGATTTACAAACCAAAGAAATGGTTCGGCTATCGGATAAAATTGGGCATTTTAAAACCAAAACACGGTTGTATTACGAGCAGAACCAAAATCAGAAGATATTACTATGGGTTGCTGTAGTGGTGCTGTTACTTGTTGGTACATTGTCATTCTTGTTGTTCCGATCTTTAAATGCAAAAGCTAAATTGAACCGTAAATTGCGTGCAAATAACGACCTTCTTGAGGAACAGAAAACTAGAATAACAGAGCAACGTGACCAATTACTTCAATTGTCCGAACAGCTTGAAGTGGCATCGCAGGCAAAGATTAATTTCTTTACCAATGTGTCGCACGACTTCCGTACGCCTCTTACATTAATAATAGACCCTATAAATAGGTTGCTTTCTAAGCCAAATTTAAATGCAGAAGAACATCAACTGCTTGAGATGGCACAACGCAATGGAAAAGTGTTATTGGGCTTGATAAATCAAGTACTAGACTTTCGTCGTGTGGTGGACCATCAATTGCCTTTCCGTGCCGAGCGACTTGAGGTAGCTCATCAGTTTAAAGATTGGGCAATGCAATTTGCTCCTGTATTTCAAACTAAGAATATTGCCTTTGAATATACCAACACCATGTCTATACCTATTTATGCTGATGTGGATATTGAAAAACTAGAGCGAATATTTTATAACCTATTGTCGAATGCTGTGAAGTTTACTCCTGAAAGAGGTGTGGTAACGGTGCATTTGAGAACCGTAGATGAAAGCTTACAATTTACAGTGTGCAACACGGGGTCGTTTTTAGAACCCAGCCAAATAGCTCATCTGTTCGATCAGTTTTACCAAGTAGAAGAGAATCATTCGGGTTCGGGCATCGGCTTGGCTGTATCAAAGGCATTTATAGAGGCACATGGAGGTGATATTATGGTGGAGAGTGATGCTGAAATAGGAACTACGTTTACGGTAACTTTACCCTTGCACCATGCCCAAGTGAATGGGGCATCAGAAGAAATAGGAAGTGATGTTCCTTTGCAGGTTGAAGCTATTGATGGAGATGGAGTTGAGCAACTACCCTCTGTCGATGAGCAAGTCAATTTATTGGAAGAAGATATTGATAGAACCACCTTGTTGATTATTGATGACAATCGAGATATCCGTCATTATGTGAAGTCGCTGTTTAAAGATAATTATCGTATTCTTGAGGCTGATAATGGTGTGGATGGTTTAGCTTTGGCTAGAAGAACATTGCCCGATTTAATTGTTTCGGACGTGATGATGCCTAAGATGAATGGTATTGAATTTTGTAAGGCAATTAAGGAAAATGTAGAAACAAGTCATATCCCCGTTATTCTGTTGACGGCAAAGGCACTTGATGAGCATCGAATTGAAGGGTATCAGTGGGGAGCCGATTCGTATATCTCAAAACCTTTTAGCGGTGAACTCCTAACTACACGAGTGGCGAACTTACTCGACCAACGTGCCAAACTTAAAGATTATTTTCATCAGCATAAGGAAGAAGTTAAGCCTACTACTGCAGAAGGGTTGGATCACGAGTTTATTGCTAATTTCAAGAAGTTGGTAGAAATGAATATGAGTAATTCTTCTTTGAAAATTGAAGATCTAGGCAGTGAGCTAGGCTTTAGTCGTGTGCAATTGTATCGTAAAGTAAAAGCCATGACGGGTTCGTCTCCTCATGAGGTGTTACGCAATTATCGTTTATCTAAAGCTAGACAGATGCTTTTGAGTAAGAAATACAGTGTATCTGAAGTTTGCTATGAAGTGGGATTTACTTCTCCATCCTATTTTGCGAAGAGTTTTAAGGAGGAGTTTAATGAAAGTCCTAGTGATTTAATTAAAGGGTAATTTAGCTATTATTAGTATATCAAGGCGATTAGATTCAATCTAGTTGCCTTTTTTATTCCATAGGATTAAAAGATTGTCCACTTCGATAAAATTAGTTTAAGCCTTGTGCGAATCGTATTTGCTCGTTGTTTTTAAAATACCACCATCTATTATTATGGATTTGCTATATGTAAATAAAAAAACATTTTTAATAATAAATGATTTAAATGGTAAAATAATGTTTACATTGTGGAGTAATTAGTTAGTAAACAGCCCTATATAATATTTAAAAGAGTACTGCTAGATTAGAAATTGCAGTTGTAACTATGTAGGAGAGGGCTATTGATAGAAGAAATAGATATACAATTAAGTAGTTAGTGCATTATTAGTAATACTTGTTTAATGATTGGTAGAATATATAAGTAGGATATAATACTATTTTCACACATAAACCGATGGGCCTATAGGCTCGCTTACACAACATCCAAAACTTTACCTATGTAAAACCGATATCATTAAAGCTACGAGTAGCTACGGTAATGCTTAACGCAATTAAGTTTAATACTAATAAGTTAAGTTATGCTGAAAAAGAAAATGATGTTTCTTGCATTGATGATCTATTTCATTAGTGCATGTAGTAACCTAGATTTTACACTGCCCAAAGGTGATAAAGGTGATCCTGGTATTCAAGGTATGTCAGCCTACGAAAGCTGGGTAGAGCTGGTAGAAAGTGGAACTTATCCAGAGTGGAAAGACCACACCGAGGCCACCGACTTTATGAAATTCCTTTCTGGCAAAGATGGCAAGGATGGTATTGATGGTAGCAATGGTGTCAACGGTGCTTCGGCCTATGATACTTGGAAAGACATGATTGCCTCGGGAAAAGTCAAGAACCCTCACCGTCCTGGTGAGATGTGGGATGCTACAAAAAATTCAAAAGAGAACTTTTATGAATTCCTTACGGGTGGTAAGGGTGAAACGGGCCTACCAGGTTCAAAAGTTACAATCAACAAAGATGGTAACTGGGAAATTGATGGTGTAGATACCAATAAACCTGCAATCGGAAAGAATGGTCTATCAGCCTATGAAATCTGGAAGAAGAGGGTAATGGATAATCTAATGCCCGACAAGAATGATCCTTCAAAAATGTGGGATTCTTCGAAATCTTCTTTATCCGATTTCTGGGAGTATTTTGCTGGACGAAGTGGTGCAGATGGTACTAATGGCAAAAATGGTTTCACTCCTGAAATTATTGAAGGCTTTTGGCACATCGGTGGAGTAAACACGGGTGTTCCTGCTGTTGGAAAAAATGGTTCTAACGGTACGAATGGCACATCGACCGTTATTACCATTGGCGATAATAACAATTGGTTTATTAATGGCGAGGATACAGGTAAACCTGCTGTTGGTAAAGATGGAACTAACGGAACGAATGGAACGGATGGCACATCGACAGTTATTACGATAGGCGATAATGGAAACTGGTTTATTAATGGCGAGGATACAGGTAAGCCTGCTATTGGTAAAGATGGTACAAATGGAACGAATGGCACATCGACCGTTATTACCATTGGCGATAATAACAATTGGTTTATTAATGGCGAGGATACAGGTGTTCCTGCTATTGGAAAAGATGGAACAAACGGTACAAATGGAACGGATGGCACATCGACAGTTATTACGATAGGCGATAATAACAATTGGTTTATCAATGGCGAGGATACAGGTAAGCCTGCTGTTGGTAAAGATGGAACAAACGGTATTGCGGGGATGTCGCCCGAAATTACGATTGGCGATAATGGCAACTGGGAAATTGACGGAAAAGATACAGGTAAACCGTCGGTAGGTAAGGGTACTCCAGGTAAAACTGCCTATCAAATTTGGATTGACGAGGTTATGAAAGGAAACTTGAAGAATCCGCATCCAACAGCTACTGGTTATGAAGGTGAGTTTTGGCCAACTTCAAAAACGGCCTTGGTCGATTTCTGGTACTTCTTGCGTGGACGTGATGGTGTTGATGGCCAGGATGGTAAGGATGGTCAAGATGGCAGTACGGAAGAGATTGTAAAAGGGAAGCCAAATGTAATTGTACAGTACTTTAATTCGAAGGACAAAGAGTACATCTATCCTAAAGATGGTTCTGCTCATTTCTTGGTGTTCGACAAAGAGGGCGAGCTTGCCCCTGAAGGTTCTACCGTGCAAGGATTGCCTGGTATTGACGAGTCACTGGTTTTTACTGTCGATGATCACGGTGCAATTTATGTGCCTCATAACGTGCTACCAAATAAAGAGTCATTAGCAGTGCGAAAGGGAGCTACACAATCTGTTACGATTAATGGAAATACCATGAAATCGGCAGAGAATACAATTGTTCCTAACCGTGTAAACACCCGTTTAACTTTAAAGGATGTTTACCTTCGTCCCAATAGCCCTTGGGATTGGAATAGAACCACCTCTGTCAATGATTTCTTAGTCATTAAATATGCGTACGAACGTGAAATTGATGGTGTGTGGAGTGAGGCTGAAACTTATATTCACAACAACGATTTGGCTATTCTTCACATCAAGGATGTAAACAAAGCTTTAACGCAAGATAACTTCGTCGAAAACATTGATCAACTGATAGCAAACCCTTCTTCATATCAAAAATGGGGTAGTCGTCGTGGTGTAGGGGGTAGTCCAGGTAATAACAGTACACCGTTTTTTGATATCAATGATGGTGTTTTCTTGGTTTACCGACCAATTGTTCTAACTGAAGATGAAAAGAAATACGATGTGAGCCAGGGCACCCGCTACGATGGTGATTATCGTATGGATTGGCTAATTGAACAACTGGAGACCTGTCGCAAATACCAATGGAAGGGAACAAAGGATTATATTACTTTGGTGGGACTGACCAATTATTATGGGCAACACCCAATTCTAGATGCGAAGGTTCACAATCCAGAAGTTTATCCTACGCCTCTGTTGAAAGATGTGAAGTATGAAATTATGGATGGTAAATCAAGTCTGAGAGGTCGATTTGATGAGGCTACCTTCTATCCATTCTATAAAGAATTCGTTCACGACACTGCAACGAACGTTTGGAATGGAGTGAAAAAGGAACGTGTAGGAGCAGGAGAAGGTCCAGGTTTCCAAATCTCAATGACCAAATTTACAGAAGATGAATCGGGATCTACAGAATTAAAATCTCGTGCAACATTAGATGATTTAAGCTTCTCTTTGGGCAGTGCCTACGAAGATAACGTACTGACAACACGTGTATTCTCGTATTGGGGGTTGCCAGAGCCAGGAAGATTAGGAGAGTGTAATTCATTCTACCGCATTCGTCCTATCTATGATTTCTATAACATCGGAACTTCTCGTAATCCAATTTTCATCTTGAAAGATATCTATGGAACGGAAGACCATAAAGTGTCTACTATTCATCTTTAGACAAACGAATATTTTATATTATGAATAAATTAAAAACTACAATAGTACTGCTGATGTGTTGTCTTGGGGTTATCTCCGTACAAGCGCAAGAAGCACCAGGAGTACAACGAGAAAAGAAAGCCCGTGCTTGGGAGTTTGGAATTGGAGGGTCAATTTATCACTTGAACCGATTCAGCCTAATTGATTTTAGAAAAAATGCCCAAGGTGATTTTGAATTAGAAACCGAAAAGAAAGATGTTCTTTTTGGAGGAAATCTGCAAGTGGCTCGTGAGTTAAATGATCATTTTGCGTTAGATTTACAAGGACTGATTGGTTTTACTCGAGATAAATTAAAAACAGGCAAAGACAATCGATGGGTACTAAAATCGGAAGTGGGTTTGCAATGGCGACTAGGAAAATATTTCAATTCACGTTACATAGATCCATATTTACGTGCAGGTGTAGGATATATGTATAAAAACTTCAATATCGTTTACGACGGTGTAGAGAACTTTGAAGGCAAAGAAGTGCTTTGGAGTATGGATAATTTGCACAACAAACAAGGAGCCGATAAAAAACATATGATTCCACTATCAATAGGTGCTGGAGTTAATATGTGGCTCAACGACCGTGTTGGCATTGGTATGCAGTGTAAATACATTGTGAAACCCTACAAACACGTATCGAATGATGTTGAAGGTACTGTAAGTTGGATGTGGCGTTTTGGTGGTGCATCAAAGAAAGCAGCTCCTGTTGTTTCTTATGTTGAAGTGGAGCGAATTGTTCAAGTACCCGTTGAAGTAGTTAAAGAGGTTGCTGTATTTCAAAAACCTCAATTTTGCAATCTGTTCGATAATATTTACTTTGAATTTGATAGCAATCAACTTTGTGAAGAATCGGAAGAGGTTCTTGACCAAATTGCAAAAATTATTAAAGGAAACACCGATCGTCGATATTTAATTATTGGTTATACCGATGCAAAAGGTAATGCCTACTACAATCAAAAGCTATCGGAACGAAGGGCAAAGGCAGTTGTTGAGGCTTTGAAAACGCGTGGCGTTCCTGCCAATGTTCTTAAATATCGAGGTGTTGGTAAGCAGGTAGCTGCAGCAGGACCTAAAGAAAATACAGATGTACGTGAAGGAGATCGTAAAGTGTGTGTGGAAGTGATTAACAATGTTGCCTACTGGAATTTTATTCCTTAAAAAGGGCAGTTGTTAAGCTTCGTTATTAGGTGAAAAAGGGAAGGCGACTAAAGTGTTTTAGTCGCCTTTTTTTGAATTTAGTAACGTAGGGTTTTGCATTAGCTCTATATAATAAGGTGTTATTGTAATGTAAATGGTTTGATGCATGTCAAAAAATGTATATCAAATTATTAATATATGACACTGTAATTAGGTCTTTTAGTTTGTGTCTAGTTGCTTGCATTTTATAGCTAAATACTTTGTATATACTATTTTAAAACATATTAGAATGCCCATAATAAGTGGTGTTATGTAAAACTATACAGCTTATGTGTTGTTATTTAGAATATGAAAAATGCGGTGTAAAAGTTGATATATTAAGTATAATAGCTTTTATTTAACAGAGAACAATAGATATGAATAACTGTATTGCGGAAATATAGAGGGTGGATAATTGAAAAATATGCTTAAACCTGAAAAGAATAAAATGTATTCGTTTTAACGCAAAATAAACTTAATAACTACAAACTATGATTACAATTCAAGGGACTGGCTTACGTGTTTACCCTATTGGGGACAAGAAATACTTGGTAAAAGGAATCGTTACTAAGAAGTATTTAATGCTACCTGTAGAAGATAAGGCCGAAGTGGCTAAAATGTCGGTGGTAGTTAATAATGAGGCTAAGAAGCATTTAAATGTCCGACTAGCAACTAAAAAAGTAGAGTATCATGTACCACTTGATATCTCGGAATTCAAAGGAAAACAAATTAGCTTAGTGATTGAGGGTGCTATAAAAGAGGCTGTGTGCTGGGAAAACATACAAGAAGCCGATAAATTTGACCGCACCAATCGAGAAAAATTCAAACCTATTTATCACTTTAGCCCAGATTATGGTTGGATGAATGATCCAAACGGAATGGTCTATAAAGATGGTGTGTACCACTTGTGTTTCCAATACAACCCTTATGGTTCGACTTGGGAGAACATGAGCTGGGGCCATGCAACTACTAAAGATTTAATTACCTGGAAACATGAACCAGATGCCCTACATGGCGATGGTTTTGGTGGAATGTTTAGTGGGGGAGCTGTGGTCGATAAATTCAACTCGGCGGGTTTCGGAAAAGATGCAATCATCGCCTTTTATACCAATGCAGGTGTGGGGCAAATGCAGTGTATTGCCTATAGCTTAGACAATGGAAAGACATTTACGAAATACGAAAACAACCCTGTACTGACATCAGAAATTGCCGACTTTAGAGATCCTAAAGTGTTCTGGCACGATGCAACAAAACGTTGGATTATGATTCTGGCTGTTGATCAGCATATGGAAATATTTAGCTCAGAAAATCTGAAGGACTGGACCTACGAAAGTTCGTATGGAGAAAAAGAAGGTGCGCATGGTGGTGTTTGGGAATGCCCCGATTTAGTGGAGCTTCCTATTGAAGGAACAAACCTAAAGAAATGGGTGTTAATCTGTAACATCAACCCTGGAGGACCATTTGGAGGCTCGGCTACTCAATATTTTGTAGGTACATTCGATGGGAAGAAATTTATCAACGACTCGCCCTTAAAAACAAAATGGATGGACTTTGGTAAGGACTACTATGCAACCGTTACTTGGGCAAATGCACCCGAAAACAGATGCATTGCCTTGGGGTGGATGAGCAACTGGCAATATGCCAATGAAGTGCCTACTCAACAATTCCGCAGTGCAACTTCAATTCCTCGTGATCTTGTTCTTTTTGAAGAAAATGGCGAGGTGTATTTGAAGGGCATTATCGTTAAAGAACTAGATCCGTTTGTTAAGAATGGAGATACGGTTAAAGACATTCATGTGAAGTCGGAATACGAGATGAAAGATATCTTTATGGGTAAAACTCCTGCTTATTGCTTGGATATTAACCTTGCAGTTAACGATGCCGACACGGTAGGTATTAAATTGTTTAACAACAAAAACGAAGAAGTAACACTATCGTTCGATATTCGTGAACGTGAATTTAGCATGAACCGTGCGAAGAGTGGAATGACAGGATTTGATCCTTCGGAAACCTTCGAGAATGAAACCATCTCTCCAATTTATGGGGGTGCAGAACAAATTTCATTGCGCATCTTGGTTGATACCAGTAGCATTGAAGTATTTGGCAATGACGGTAAATTTACCATGACAAACCTAGTTTTCCCCGAAGAGTCGTTTAACAACATTCGTTTCTTTAGTAAAGGTGGTTCTTACGTGGTAGAATCGTTCACAAAACGAGCTATTCAAGTGAAATAGACAACCAAATTTAAAAAGACAAAACGAACAATATGGTAGAAAATAAAGATACGGGTAGCAAAAGTGCCCCGAAATCAAACACCACATCAAGCTCTTCCTCTGTAAAGGGGAAGGGTGCTGATGCGGGTAACACTTCAAAATCGGCATCCAGTAATGGAGGCAATCAGAAGGCTACATCACAAACAAAAACAACAACTTCGAATTCGAGTAAAGAGACGGCTACAATGAAAACAACATCTGCAAGTGGCAAGTCATCGTCTTCGGGAAAAGCAACAAAAACTCGTAAACCTAAATCGGAAAAACGAGTAAAAACAGAACAAGAAATCCGAGTACTAGCACCCATAATATTGGCGTTCTTTGTATCGGGACTGGTTGGAATGGTGGGAGCTGTATCTGGCTATGTTAAGGAGGATTTTAACTTAAGTAATACGGTAAGCTCTTTGCTTGTATCTGCCATCTATTTTTGGTTCTTGATTATGGCAGTTCCAACGGGCTATATTATGGATAAAATGGGACACAAAGGCACGGTAATTTTAGCACTAGGTCTGTCTTGTTTATCGCTGGTCATCCCCATTGTCTATTACAGTTACTTTACAATGATTATCTCTTTATGTTTGCTGGGCATTGCCAATACGATGCTGCAAATATCATTGAACCTATTGGTGTCAGACGTAACTCCTAAACGACAATTATCTAGTATGTTGACTTTAGGACAGTTCGTAGGACAAATACCTGCCATGGTTATTCCAATGTTTGCACTTTGGGCAGTAGCTATGTTTGGTAGCTGGCGTTGGGTTTATCCTGTATTCTTGCTGATATCGTTAGGTTTTACCTACTTTTTATTTAAGACGGATGTCAAAGAAAGCTCGGATAAAGACCCTGCAAGCTTCAAAGATTTAATTGGTTTGCTTAAAAAGAAAACTGTCTTGTTTTGTTTCATTGCAATTGCATTGCAAGTGGGTATAGATGCTGGTGTTGCCATTACCACACCTAAGATTTTGGTGGAGCGAACAGGTATGTCCATCAGTGGAGCAAACTTTGTAACAAGTGTTTACGCCATGGTTAGGCTTGCGGGCTGTTTGGGTGGAGCATACATTTTGGCTAAGTTTTCGAACAAGAAAATCTATATGGCAAGTATTGCACTCATTTTAGTTGGATGTTTTGGCTTACTATTTATAAATTCCAGAATATTAATTTATATTTGTACCGCGCTGACGGGATTAGGAATTTCAAACTTGTTTGCTATTCTGTTTTCTCGTGCACTTGACGCATTGCCTAGAAAGAAAAACGACATCTCTAGTCTTATGATTATGGGACTTGTTGGGGGGGCTATTTTACCTCCAATCCTAGGTGGAGCGGCCGATATCGCTGGTGGTCAATATGGAGCAATCATTGTTATCATGCTTTGTGCTGGAGTAATGATGTACATCTCTAAAGAGATTAAAGACGAATAGGTCGCCGAGACAATTTATTAATAGAATAAACACTTATGTCAGAAAAAATGATAGTTGGAATGGGAGAGATCCTTTGGGATGTCTTTGATGAAAAGAAAATTCTGGGGGGTGCACCTGCAAACTTTGCCTATAACATTGCTCAATTTGGACTTAACAGTAAAGTAATTAGTGCTGTTGGGAACGATAAAATGGGTGATGATATAGAACGAATTTTACAAGAAAAAAATGTTGGTCATTGTTTGGCGAGAGTCGACAAACGGACGGGCACCGTCTATGTTCGTGTAGACGAAGCAGGGATTCCAACTTACGACATTACCGAAAACGTGGCCTGGGATTATATCCCGTTTATGCCCGAGTTTAAGGAAATGGCTAAAAAGACACAAGTGTTTTGCTTCGGCTCACTGGCACAACGCTCTGAAAGGAGTAGGGCAACGATTAATGCATACCTTGATTTGATGCCTAGTTCGCCAAATAGCATGAAGATATTCGACATTAACCTGCGTCAAAGCTATTATAATGCCGAAATCTTAAACGCTTCTTTTAATAAATGTAATGTGCTAAAGACAAACGACGAGGAATTGGAAATTATTGCTCGCTATTTAGGATACGACCATTTGGAGATGCGCGATGCTTGTAAAGCATTGGTACACATGTTTAATTTTAAAGCCTTAATTTTGACGTGTGGTGCTAAGGGAAGTTATATTTTTACTGCTGATGATGCCTCGTACTTTGATACACCTGTGGTGGAAGTACAAGATACGGTGGGTGCCGGAGATTCGTTCTTGAGTGGGTATGTTGCGGCTGTTTTAAGAGGGTTCTCTGTGGCAGATGCTCATCAGTTTGCTGTCGATGTGTCGGCATATGTCTGTACACAAGCAGGTGCTATGGTAACTTTTCCAAACGAACTACTTGAACGATTGGGATAAATATTTTTCAATATTATAAAATACAAACCGTCTGTTACTCCTTGGAGCGACAGACGGTTTTTTTATATGGCTTGTTTTCTACGGATGAGGCTTCACGCAAATTTGCTCTACTCCATGGTAATTAAGAGTCTTAATGTGTCGTACATAGCGATGTAATACGGATTGCCCGTTGTGTCATGTCATTTCGTATTGTGTAATAGTAAATTTAAGAGTCTCATTATCGTGTAGATATACAGGTTGTTGCATATTCAGTTTAGAACTATTTTTGAATTCCTAAAGGAGTGCTACAGACCCTTAAATCTCCTCTTTTTTATCTCCCTGAGAAGACAGTGTCTTCTTTCAAAGAGAACTGAGGCTTCTTTCAAAGAGAGGGCTTGTATCATAGGGAGATGGAATTTGCGGGTTTGTTGTGTAGCTAATGGAACACGGAATGACACTTGTGAATTGGAATAATGTTGTATATTATTTCAAGTATACAGCCCCTAGCTTATATTTATTCATTATAGTTGAATTGTTTATTTAATACGAAAACTTGCAATAAAAAGGTAATAGATAGCAGGTTTGATTGTCAATCTGCCATATAAATGACGTTAAAAAAGATGAATATATTGGGGGATTGTCTGTAGGATGCTACTTTTGTAAGTTCGTTTCAGGATATAATGTATCAATATGATTATTAATTGAATAAATAT
>JASLDF010000202.1 GCA_030151635.1 Bacteroides sp.
TTTGCCTCAAGTGCCATTTCCACAATAAACTCACGGTCCATTACCGTTTTTTTACTATGTGTATCCAAAGAACCCTTCGCCAATTTAACAGCTTTACCCAACATAATCCCCATATCTAGCTTGGTAAATCCAACTTCTAAAGCTGTTGTTATGGCTTCTCCAATAAAGTTACCATAATGAACAAATGCATTGTTTGGCAAATCTGGGAATCTAGCTTTTAGATAACGCTCGCTCTTCGCACCCGAATTAATAACAACCTCTGTACAACCTAATGCTC
The DNA here is from genome assembly GCA_030151635.1 of Bacteroides sp. Lineage (GTDB taxonomy): Bacteria > Bacteroidota > Bacteroidia > Bacteroidales > Bacteroidaceae > Bacteroides_E. The sequence goes on from JASLDF010000202.1 coordinate 278, forward strand.
TTGCAACCTCCATTTCTCGCTTAATGGAAGCAATAAAAGCTTCGGAAGAAAACGGTTTTACCACTCCTGATGTTCCTATAATCGAGATACCATCTGTAATTCCTAAGCGTGGATTAAATGTTTTTGAAGCTAATTCTCTACCTTCAGGAACAGATACTGTAACATCAACCCCTGTTGTAAACCCATTAGGCAATTTATCCTCATAGTGACACATCACCTTGTAAATTTCACGTTTCATCATCATTCTAGGAGTCTTATTAATGGCTGGACCACCAATTTCCAATCCTAATCCGGGTAAGGTTACAACACCTACTCCTTCACCTTGAAGGAAACGAACACCTTTATGTTGCACACTTAAATTGACCGTCGAAACGATTTCCTTTTGATGCGTTACATCAGGGTCGTCTCCGGCATCTTTAATAACAACAGCTTGAGCTTCATTTGCAGCAATTTTGGTTACTCGACAAGGAATAAAGATTTGCTCACCACTTGGCAGCGTCAAACTGACCTTCTCTTCACGATGTCCAGATAAAAGTGCTATAAAAGCAGCTTTTGTTGCAGCCGTTGCACAGGTTCCCGTGGTAAACCCAATCTTCAAAGGGAAAAATTCAGGCACGTATCGCTCTATCTCTTTTCGAAGCCCATAAGGACCATAAATATTTTTAAATGTATCGGATAGAATTGGACGCTTCACTACAATTAAAGGAATACGATAGCGTTTTGACAACTCCATTTTAGCCGTAAATCCACCCGATTCTCCACTCTCTTTGGTCAAAAGAGCACGAGGCTTTAAGGTTTGTAGTAATTCTTCAAGATTGTCCGAATCTTTGTGGTAAAACACCAAATTTTCACGTGGATAGCCAGAAGCATCTGCTACAGCAAAGGATTCGGATCGGTCAAGAATACGGAACCACGAGGTGTGGTTTTCCCAATATGATTTTAGCTTCGCAATGGTATTAACACCCGACAAAGCCAACAATTTATCTACGTTATAGCTCTCTAAGAAAGCCACAGCACCCTCAAAATTATCTACCCAAATCAACGATGAATCGCGCTGTGGATATTCACGTTCATATCTCAAAACTGGAATATTTAATGTTTGAGAAACTAAGAAAATATTTTGATGTAAGTTCTCGGCAAACGGATGAGCCGCATCTATAATTAGTTTTATATCGTGCAGTTTACAGAAGTCAACCATCTGGGCCTCGTCCAATCCTCCCGTAACTTTCTCTCCAAACACTAAATCAATATCTTGACGAGAAAATTTAGTTGAATAATAAAAAGGTTGATGTGCCTCTTCACATACACCTGCACAAATTCGTCCTTCTGTTGTACCTCCAAAAATTAAAATCATATTTTTTCTATTTCTACAAGAAGTTGTTCAATCGTGGTTACTTTCGCAATAAACGTATCGCCCTTACGAATTTCCATAAATTCACCCGTGGCATCAATAGACACTTCGGACTCGGAAAGTCTGGAAGCATCAATACCATTTCTAGACAACGCTTTGCGTATCATAGCATAAACATAACCATGACTAATAAGTTTAACTTCACGCTTAAATTCATTACCCACACGAAACAGACCTGTTTTTAGATCAAATATGATTCCCTTACGTTCAAAGAATCGACTCAAGTTGCCATCTAAAGAAAGGTCTTCGGGTGTTCCTATACTAATGCCCAAATGCTTATCCATTAACCAGATTTTATCGGCAATTTGCAATGCCAATTCCAAATCGTGAGTGGATAGGAAGATGGTTTTATTCGTTTTACGAGATAATTGATGTAACAATTGCATCAATTCTACTTTGCTTGGAAAGTCCAGGAAGGCAGTAGGTTCATCCAATAGAATGATAGGGGTAGATTGAACAAGAGCTTTGGCAATCAAACACTTTTGTCTTTCGCCGTCACTCAAGGTATCAATCATACGATCTGCTAGATTTTCAATTTTAACCATAGCAATGGCCTCATCAACAATCTTTTCATCTTCTTTACTTAAGCTACCCCAAAAACCAGTATAAGGACTTCTTCCTAAACCAATTAATTCTCGAGCAGTCATGTTTTTTATAATGAAACGATCAGTCAAAACGACACTAATCAACTTAGCCAGATCTTTTTCACTATATGAATTGATGTCTTTGGAATGGATTAAAATTTTTCCATCAAGTTTGGGCTGAAATGCAGAAAGAGTACGTAACAGAGTAGACTTACCTACGCCATTGGCACCCAGTAAACAAGTTAATTCTCCACTAAAAATTCCACAATTAATCTCTTTACCCACAACTTTACGAACTTTCTTATTCGCATAGCCAATGGAAAGATCAATCAGTTCAACCGTTTTATTTCGAGTAGGATTATTATTCATAAATTTCATTTTTACGTTTTCCAAACAACACCGAAATTACGATTGGTGCGCCAATTAAAGCCGTTACGGAATTGATTGGTAATGCTCCTTCAAAGCCTGGCATACGTGCAATTAGATTACACAAAAGAGCTAAAGCTGCACCCACTAAAGTTACAGCTGGCATCAAAACACGGTGATCTGAACTCACAAATATAGATCTGCACAAGTGTGGCACTGCCAAACCTAAGAATACGATAGGACCACAATAGGCTGTTACAATGGCTGTCATAATACACGAACTACAAATTGTCCATAAACGTGCTCGTTTCATATTTAACCCTAAATTCTTGGCATAACTATCGCCAAGCAACATCAAATTAAGTGTTTTAATAAATAGGAAAGACAGTGGTATTAAAATCATCATCATAATGACGAACGTGTAAACTTGGCTTTGTGATACTTTCGAAAAGCTACCCAATCCCCAAATGACATAAGCACGTACATCTTCATCGTTACTAAAGAATTTCAACACACCGATGATAGCAGTGGCAATATAACCAATCATTACCCCAATAATAAGCAGAATTACATTTCCTTTAATTCGTTGAGAAATGAAAACAATGATCATCATCACAAACATGGAACCAATGATAGCAGCAACAGAAACAGCCATTTCTCCGGCAAAGCCCAGTTGACTTAACGCGACACCACCAATATTTCCTGATAAGAGAATAATAAAGGCAACACCTAAACTAGCTCCTGAGCTAATTCCTAATTCTGAAGGTCCTGCCAAGGGATTTCGAAAGATAGTTTGCATTTGCAAACCACTAATAGAAAGTCCTGCACCAGCAAATAAAGCAGTTAATGTTTGAGGAAAACGTGATTTCCAAATGATGTTTTGCCAAATCTCCGACTCTGTATCTCCCCCCATCAATATACTTCCTATTGAAGTTAACGGAATAGAGATAGTTCCCAAGGCTAAATTCAAAAAGAACAAAGCAACTATGGCTGCAAGAATTACGAGATATATAATTAGATTTCGTTTCATTTATTTCAATAGATAATAGTAAACAGGGCTATGAACAGGCAATACATCAGGATGAAAGATATGAATTAAATCTGCCAAAACCACCTCTGGTTCAACAGGTGTTTTTTCATAGAATGGAGTTTCTCTGAAATTACAATAGATTACTTTCTTATTTTTAAAAGCACTAAAATCAACATATCTCTCATCACTCTTACCTAAGACATCATAACTATACTCACCGTCGTAACTATTGGCTATTCTCCAAAAATCTGCATGCGCACCTTGAGAATAGACAGTTTCATAATCTACGTAAAAACCTCCCGATTCGTTGTCGTTTTTCATAAAATACTGTCCACCAGCATCTTTAAACATCTCAGCTAAATAGCTTTTACCACCCACAACATACCAGTTTCCCGAATGTAATTCTCCACTTAAAATTGTAGGTTTGTTGTCTTTATCTTTGACCAAATCTATTAGAGCCATGTATTTAGCTTCTATGTCATTAAAAAGATCCATAGCCAAATCATCAAGCCCCAACAATGCTCCTGTGAATTTAATCCACTCTGCTTGTCCTAAAGGAGTAATTTCTTTATAACCTAAAAAACTAACCAAAGGAATGTCTAAATTTTCAATGGCTTCATATCCTCCTTTTTTAAAGGGAGAAACTAGAATCAAGTCGGGGTTCAATGCAATAACAAGTTCATTATCAAACTCACCTTCAATGCCTATTTTTGAGGTTTTCCTTGCTTTTAACTGTTCATTAATTTGCTCATTGAATAAAAAGCGAGTACTTGTAATGCCCACAATTCGATCTACTGCATCTAATTTTATAAAATTAGAAATTTGCAACGAAGTCATACAGATTGCACTTTCAATGGGTACTTGAATCTGTATGTAATATGATGGAATTGAAGTTGGGTTTGTTCCTCTTTTCACCAATGCATAATGGTACTTCAAACTATTTTCACCAGAAGGGTCTTGCACGTCGACTAATTTATAGTCGCCATAATTGGTTATACTAAATCCTTGAGCGTGTTTCACTTCTAATTCTGAAACAACCTCATCTACATGTGCAGATTTATTCTTTGCTTTTGGCTGACAAGAAGAAAACAAAAACAACAGAACCAAAGGTATAATGTGTTTATACATTGTCATTCGTTTTGATGATGATGAGCGAGAAGTATGGGAATTTACGTTTTAATATTTCTTCTGCTTCAATTGTATAGTATTCATTATCGTATCCTATATTCTCAAAATAGTTTATAGTTTTTGTTGTATTATTGGCAATCAACTCTTTCACAGCTGCCTCACATTGAGAAGCCTTCATTAATACCAACGTTTCATTCTTATCCACTCTGTCTTGAAGCTCTTCGGCAGACATACCTTTGGCCATAACCAAAAGATTCTCTTCTTGCATCGCAACATGTAAATTGGCAAATGCTCCACAAGCAATGAAAGCAGGAATACCTGGAACTTTCTCGGCGCCTACATTCTTAGGAGCCAATGATTCTATAATATAGTGGCATGACGAGTACATACCTGCATCTCCTTCGGCAGTAATCGAAACTTTCTTTCCTTCTAATGTAGCTTCTAAAGCCTCTAATGCCACTTTATTATAGGCAGCAAGTGCTTTTGTACGGTCTTTACTCATAGGAAGATGATAGAGTTTAATTTTAGACGCGTCTATTCCTAATTCTTGCATAATATCAAAAGCTCTAGACGATTCTCTTCCATCTCTTGTTATCGTAGATGGAGAAAAAATCACATCCGATTCTTTTAATCTGTTTAACGCACGTAAGGTAATTAAATCGGCACTACCTGGGCCTAGCGATACATAGCTAATTGTCGAATTCATGTGTTTAGCATTTAAATTATGGAGAGCACTTCTAAGAATGAAGGAAGACCTTTAAAAATACAATAAGTATCTCTAAATCTTATATTTTGGGTTATCAGCCTAATTCTCGAGACTCGAAACATTGTTATGTCTGGCAGGTCTTCTGACTTATGCACTTTATCTCTCCCTTCCCGTAATTAAAATACAGTGGGATTTGTTTGATAAGATAAAGTCTTTCATGCACTTACAGCAGCGGATCTGTTCGGGATTTACACCCGATTCCCTTTTCACCGTTCTTATTGATAAACAAGAACCGCACCTAGACAATTCGAAGTTAGTATTTTTTAAGTAAATGGTAAAATTTAATTTTAGATTCTTAAAATGTATTTGCTTACTTTGCATCTGTGCAAAATTTAGCATCCTGTTTATCCTTTAAATATATGAGCACTCTATTAATTATTGCCGATGGCATCTCTGATGAACCAATTCCTTCTTTAGGTGGAAAAACCCCACTTCAAGTAGCAAGAACTCCCTATTTAGATTTAATGTCTAAAGAGGGAATTAATGGTACTTTATTAACTGTTCCAGAAGGAATTGAAGTCAATAGTGATACAGCAACACTCTCTATACTGGGATATGACATTACAAAACTAGGTATTAATCGAGCCTACTTTGAAGCCCTCCAACTTCACGTAAATGCAAAAGAGAATGAAGCTGTAGTTCGTTGCAACTTCATCACAGTTGAAGAAAATAGAGTAAAAGATTTTACGGCAGGGCATGTAAGCACCGCAGAAAGTAAAATATTAATTGATGATTTGAATAAAGTATTATCTAAATATGGCATTCAGTTGTATTGTGGTGATACCTATAAGCACATTGCTGTCATCAATGGTGGATACAAATCAATACAAGCCATAAGTCCTCATAATGCTGTGGGAGAAGCTTGGGAAACCATACTTCCAACCAGTGAATCAGCTTCAGACCTAGTTCTGTGCGAGAATTTAGCCCAGATACTAACTATCAGTCGGCAGTTTTTAGAGAACCACCCTATAAATTGTAATAGAAGAGAAAGAGGTCTCAATCCCGCAAATGCAATAAGCCTGTGGTCATTCATCAAGCAATCTAAGCTAGTTCCACTAACTACCCTTCACCCTCAAATTAACCGAGGAGCAATCGTTGCTGGCACCGATTTATTGAAAGGAATAGGACTGGCTGTAGGCCTAGAACCAATTGTAGTTGAAGGTGCAACTGGGGGTTATGATACTAATTACAAAGGGAAAGTAGAGGCTTGTTTGGTTACTTTAAAAACTCACGATTTTGTAATCCTACATATTGAAGCAAGTGATATTGCATCACACGATGGTGATATCAACTTAAAGATAAATACCATAGAAATGCTAGATAGATTCGTTATCAAGCCCATTTATGACGCAATACATGAATTTCAACTTAATGTAAGTGTAGGAATTCTCCCCGATCATGCCACTTCTTCAATCTCTCGCAAACACATTCGTAGCTATGTTCCTTTCATTATCTATGATACTAATCATCTTTATTCAGATTCTGTAACCTCGTTTTCAGAAGAAAGTGCAGTAGATGGTTCACTTAAACTGTATTGCAAAGATTCATTCATTAAACAACTACTCAAATTTAGTGAATAGACAAAGAATATAGCTTCTACAAAAACGTAACTTATTTAACGTTTAAACTCAATAATATCTACACCTTATTGAGTAAATCAAAACCAATATGCGATTAGATTCAACATTAGGGTTGTCAAATAGATAATTCTATAATTTATCCCCCCTTCACAAGGGTATGAAAATTATATTAATTGTTTAGACAATTAAATTATAGCTATTAAACTAGCCATCTTACAAAATCATAAATAGCTCAACCAAAACATCGAATTGATGACTATTTTTTATACTTTTGTGAAAAATTTAATTGTAGACACAATTAATAGTACTCATATAAAACATCACCTGAAAAGATATGCAAGCGCGTG
>JASLDF010000203.1 GCA_030151635.1 Bacteroides sp.
AAATGGGTCTTTTCTACCCCACTGATATAACATGCCGTACGTATCTGCAACATGTTCTATATTAGCAGAGTTTGTAATTGCACCCAAATTTCTATCCATAAACTGCCCACGAACAACACTAGTTGAATGTTTATCTGAAGATACCCAAATGTGCCAAGACCATAAAATCTGTCCTGCTTCATTCGTAATACCCACAACTGCATTACCCACATTATTACCAGGCTCTACCACCAAATAACCAGATGGACCATTTCCCACAACCGATAATGATTTAATACAACCAGACTCATTCATTCCATATTGGTTATCTGTCCAAATGAAAACAGGTTTAAACACCTCAGCATCGCCCAGTCGATAGGCTTTTGTAGGATCTAGTGCATCTTTAATCCATTCGTTGCATCGTGCCACAGGAATTAGAAGTTTTCCTCCATCTCGTACAGCCATATAGCTATTCGCTGGTTCTAAAGCTCCAGCTGGTTTAGCTTGGCAATGAATCAATACTTCTTTAGGCTCAAACTGCCCCGTAGGGCTCTTTATTAATAAAGCTACTTGAGTTTCCACACCTTCACCCTCTTCCTTCAACTTGAAGTAAATTGGATGGCCATTTTCAGTAATGTTTTGTTCGCCCTGCGTCGTCATCAAAGTCATCAGATTCTTAGGATCACTTTTTTTCTCAATGGTGTATGCCATATTAGATCGAACATAAAAAGCATGTTGGTCACCATCTAAATTATAAGATGCCTCTTCACGGTGGATTAGGTTTAAAGATTTATGATTTAAAGCGACTGTTTTGTTGATGGAGACACCATTAACAGTCAACGAGTAAATAACAAAAGAGCTACGAACTACAAATGGATTTTCCGCCACTTCTGCAGAGGTAAAGTCAACTGGTTTAATCGTATATTTTTTTTCACCACCAGCTAGAGAACCTTGTGATTCAATTCGATCAAATCCTTCTTCAGCAAAAACAAAACCATTGCCTAGATACGGAACCAAGTTAAACTCTAAAGATGTAGTTGAAGGATTCCATTTCACACTAAAGGACTGTGCTTCTACAGGTTTGCCATCAATCGCCCCAATATTCACCTCATTAATATCTTCACCATCAACATTAACAGTCGAGATAAAGAATTCTTTTTCTGTAGTTTGTTCTACAGATACAATGTGTTTCAGACGTCCTGCACTTATGTGAATAAAGGCTTTGCGAAGTTTAGAAGTATTCTCTCCAAAGACCAATTTAGTTTCAGTACTATAGGCACCTCCTTTTTCTACACTAGAACTTAACCAAGCAACAGCTCCACCTGCACTATCAACTATTTTATCGATAGTCCAACCTAAAGGATAGTCCGTTGTTATAATTAAGGAATTATCATTACTATGAATCGTTCTTTCAGTACTATTAAAGACGTACTCACTTTGAGATACACCAAGTAAATATTGACCATCAAAAACAATGTCATGAATTTCTCCTTCATTCCACTCCACCACATTAGATTCAACATTTATTGGTTTCGTCTCAAATGCCACGTCTGGATTATTTAATCCAGCACCTGTAATTTTCTGAACCAACACTGTATACTGATGGTTTCTCAAAAGCTCTAAATAAGTAATACCTGCTGCGCCTGCTTTATTATTTGCCAGGTCAATTCGATAATAAGAAAGAGTCGTTTCATTTTAGTAGTAACCACCAATCACCAAGCATGTATTATTCTCCATACCACTTCCAGCTACACCTTTAGGTGCTTCAAAAAGATAGATGGTATTCATACATGAAAATCCTCTTCCTGCCTGTTTTGAAATTTCGAATCCTTCGTAGGTATGAAAAGAACCTTTTAAAGATTTAAAATCATCTGGTAATGAAGGCTTTAACACTTTATCAAAAGTAGGGAACCAATTTTCTTGATTAGGCGTAATTTGACCTTTTGCACTGTAGTTATAAAGACGAATATCTGTTAGATTGAATTTCGATTTAGCTTCATCACTAAGTATGACATCAATTTTTGATAGCATACGTACTAATGAAACATTCTTTACAATGGTATTGTCTGTAGCTACAACTACTTTATCAATATCACCAGACATGGGTATATATTGATAATCATTCTGATTGGTATTAACTACCCATTTTTCAGTATTTTCTAAAACAAGTTTACTTAGCACTTCTTCTTTAGTAGAAACTCCTGCTTTAAGCTGATTTAATACCGATTTTAAGTGAGGACGAGCATTCGCCAACACCACCATATTATATGTACCCACTGGTACTTTTATAGTAAATGAGAGTTCTCCATTTGGTTTTTGAGCAATATTATCACTATAAATAGGCTCAAAGCTATAAATGCCATCTTGATCAAATAGTAAGACTTCAATGGTTTTTACAGTATTTTCATCTTCCGCAGTCAAAGCACGAGTTTCCGACTTTTGCTTTTTTGCTCCAGCCACACTCACTAAGAAGCTAACCATTTTCTGATTAGCACCACTTTCTGGCATGTCGGTTGTTATATGCTCGTTTACACAGCTACTTACCATTAGTAAGCAGAGTAACCAAGTAAAAGATGTAAATATATATTTTTTCATAAATTCTATTTCAGTCCTAGATTAACCTAATTGGTTTTAGATAATCAAAAAAGATTCTATACGATCTCTACAGATCTATTTATAGTTCGGGATCTACAGGTATATGTTCCCATTTCGGTAAGGTCACAATTACTTCTGCTCCCTTAAATTCAATCTGTATTAAAACTTCAATTTGATCAACATCTACATACTGTGTATTATGGTCAACCATAAACTGTGCGATATTGACTTCAGCCAATTGTTCTTGATCAGACTGCTTGTTTACATAAACGTTCATCTTGGTATTTCCATCCAAAAGAGGAGAGTTAAACTGAAATATAAATGCACTTTTATCAGCAAAATCAATAAATTCGGCAATACTTTGGTATTTGATATAGGAGTTTGATCTATTCAACTGAAAATCCGTTTGGTCAGGAACTTGATCTAGACTTAGCAATGGTGCCAATGCCTCTCCCTTATCATTTAAATCTTGCATTCCCTTAACGTACACGCGAATTTGAGCGTGAGCCGAACGGAATGGTACTTCTTTTACAACTTGCTCCGATTCAGGAACAACAACCTCTAGTAACTCTGGTGCCGATTTTGGTCCATAATATAGAGGGTCTCC
>JASLDF010000084.1 GCA_030151635.1 Bacteroides sp.
CCACGACCTCCATCAGGACCTATATCAATAATGTAATCGGCAGTTTTAATGACATCAAAATTATGTTCGATAACAATTACCGTGTTTCCTTTATCTACCAATCTGTTTAAGACTTGTAACAACACACGAATATCTTCAAAGTGAAGTCCTGTTGTAGGTTCATCTAAAATATAAACCGTTTTACCAGTATCTCTCTTAGATAATTCTGTAGCCAATTTAACACGTTGACTCTCTCCACCCGAAAGTGTTGTCGACGATTGTCCTAGACGAATATAGCCTAGTCCTACATCCTGAATCACTTTTATTTTATTCAAAATCTGAGGAACATTTTCAAAGAACTCGACAGCCTGATTAATAGTCATATCTAACACATCAGCAATAGATTTCCCTTTAAAACGTACTTCCAATGTTTCACGATTATATCGCTTACCATGACAAATTTCACATGGTACGTACACATCGGGAAGGAAATTCATCTCAATGGTTTTGTAACCATTTCCAGAACAACCTTCGCAGCGTCCACCTTTTACATTAAATGAAAAACGACCTGGTTTATACCCTCTAATCTTAGCTTCGGGCAATTCTACAAAGAGTTTTCGTACATCCGAAAAGACACCTGTATAAGTTGCAGGATTTGACCTTGGAGTTCTTCCTAGTGGTGATTGATCGACATTAACCACTTTATCAATTAGTTCTATTCCTTCGAACTTATCATAAGTCAATGGATCTTGTAGTGACCGATAAAATGCTTGAGATAAAATAGGTTGAAGTGTATCATTAATCAGTGTAGATTTTCCACTACCAGATACACCGGTAACGCAAATAAATTTCCCCAATGGAAAGTCTACATCTATGCCTTTAAGGTTATTTCCAGCAGCTCCAAATATTTTCAACACATCTCCATTACCTGGACGGCGTGTAGTAGGAACTTCAATTTTACGAGTTCCGTTTAAATATTGAGAGGTCAACGTATTTGTTTTTAACATTTCTTGCGGTGTTCCTACAAAAACCACTTCTCCACCTAATCTTCCTGCTCGCGGTCCTAAGTCTACTACATAATCTGCAGCTAACATCATATCCTTATCATGTTCCACTACAATAACTGTATTGCCTAAGTCACGCAACTTCTTCAATGAATTTATCAATCGCAAATTATCACGTTGATGTAATCCAATACTTGGCTCGTCTAGAATATATAAAACATTTACTAACTGTGAGCCAATTTGAGTAGCCAGTCGAATACGTTGACTCTCCCCACCCGATAAGCTCACGGAGCTTCTGTTTAAAGAAAGATATTCTAGACCAACATCTAATAGGAAAGTTAAACGTGTCCGAATCTCTTTGAGAATTTCAGTAGCAATTAATTTCTGTTTATCTGACAAATGAACATCGACGTGCTCAAGCCATTCGTACAACTCAGCGATATCCATTGAAGCAAGCTCATTGATATTCTTATCGTGAATACGAAAACTCAAAGCTTCTTTATTCAATTTGGCACCATGGCAATCCGGGCATTTCGTTGTTTTTGAAAATTGATCAGCCCATTTTTGAGCCGTAGCTGATGCATCTTTCTCTTGAAGCATCAGTATGTATTTCACAACACCCTCAAAAGTCACAAAATAGTCTGAAGAAGTACCAATTAAGGCACTTTTAATTTTAATTCGATCATCAGAACCATAAAGGACCTCTTCTAATAAGTCTTTAGGCAAATCACTCACTGGCGTTTTTATATTCTCTTCATTTTTATCAAATAATGCCTCAATTTGCCAGAATATCATCGAGTTTTTATATTTACCTAATGGCACAATAGCTCCTTCATGAATTGACAGTGAAGCGTCAGGAATAATTTTATCAATATCAATTTGATTAACATAACCTAACCCTTTACATTTCAAACAGTACCCTTGAGGTGAATTAAAAGAAAAGTTATGCGGTGCAGGTTCTCTATAAGAAATACCTGTTACCGGACACATTAATCTTTTACTATAGTGTCTTACTTCATCCTCATCAGCATTATATATCATCAAAAGACCATCGCCTTGTTTCATGGCAACGGCTACACTTTGTTTCAATCTTTCTAAGTCACTATTTGAAACCACCATTTTATCAATCACAATTTCAATATCATGATTTTTATAACGGTCCAATTTCATCCCATAAACAATTTCTCGAATTTCTCCATCAACACGAACTGACAAATATCCTTTGCGTCGAATTTGCTCAAACAACTCCTTATAATGTCCTTTTCTTGTTTTTACTACGGGTGCTAACAGATAAACACGCTTACCAATATAATGCTCTAGGATTAGATTAAGAATCTGTTCCTCGGTATATTTCACCATTTCCTTTCCCGAGAGATAAGAGTAGGCTCTACCTGCACGAGCATATAGAAGTCGTAAATAATCGTATATTTCCGTTGTCGTACCTACAGTAGAACGAGGGTTTCTATTGGTTGTTTTTTGCTCAATTGAGATTACTGGACTCAATCCTGTTATTTTATCCACATCAGGTCGTTCCATATTACCCAAGAAGTTACGAGCATACGCAGAAAAGGTTTCGATGTATCTACGTTGTCCTTCGGCAAATATAGTATCAAAAGCCAATGATGATTTTCCACTTCCACTTAAACCTGTAATCACAGTCAAGCTGTTTCTTGGAATCTCAACATCAATATTTTTAAGATTGTGTACGCGTGCACCATACACATTTATATATTCTTTTTTTTGCATATTCATAAAATCAAAGTCTAAAGACCACTAAAATCTTGTTATCTGCTAAATTATCAGTTGGTCAAAATTTGACGAACTACAAAATTAACGTTTATAGATGGAATATGGTTTGCCTTCAAGAGTTTTATTTTTCTTAAGCCTTAATCTGTGTATTTATACCACTTTTATTGTACCTTTGTTCTATATTAAAGCTATTTTATTACAAGAAAATAAGGATGACAAAACTGAGACACCTATTAATAATCGTTGCATTATTTCTACTACCACTTGCTAGTGGTTTTGCTCAAGAAAATGGTGATTACTTTTTTCACACAATAAAGAAAGGTGAAAACCTACACACCATCGCTAGCATGTATAATGTTAGCAAGAATGATATCATAAAATTAAACCCTGGATCAGACCAAGTTATATACAGTGGTAAGACCTTAATGATACCTCAAAAACAAGTTCATAAAGAGAATGATATATTCTATACTATAAAATCAGGAGACACCTTATACCGTCTTTCTGTAAATTACAAAGTTTCCATTGATGCTATTATAGGAGCTAATCCTGGATTAAGTGCCCAAAACTTCAATTCGGGTCAAGTAATTCGAATTCCTCAAACTTCTGCTGCAGACGTACAACAAGAAATTGTGAAACGTCAAGAAGAAAACACAATACCGGCAGTTGTAAAACCACGTTGTAGAGAAATGCATAAGGTAAAGAGGAAAGAAACCATATATAGTGTTAGCCGTAAATATGGAATTTCTGAAGATTTACTAATCAAAACTAATCCAGAACTAAAAGATGGAATGAAGAAAGGCATGTACCTATGCATTCCTAACGAAGAATTAAAAGCAACTCAAACAATTGAAAATCCTTATATCATTGATAATCCACCATCGGATCGTGAAGTGTTTGTGGAAAAAGATATGGAAACTTCTTTTAATAAACAAAAATCAAAACAACTTCAAGCTGCAATCATTCTTCCCTTCTCTGCCGAAAATGGCCGTAAAGGTGATAGCTATCGAATGCTTGAGTTCTATGAAGGTTTTTTATTAGCTGTAGACAGTTTAAAACAACAAGGAGTTTCAATGGACATATATGTATACGACTCTGGTGAAACAGTAAACTCTGTCAACCAAATATTAAAGAAACCTGAGATTGCTAAAGCTGACGTAATTTTTGGACCGTTATACCAGGAGCAAATTAACAGCATTGCTAATTATGCATCGCAACACAACATTCGCCTCGTTATTCCATTCTCTTCAAAAACTGAAGTTGTATTTAATAACCCAAAAGTATACCAAATCAACACACCACAATCTTATTTATACAATGAGGTGTACCAAAACTTCACGAATCGCTTCAACAATGCTAATGTAGTTTTCGTTAAGCCACTCTCTGCTGATAACTCTAAAGCAGAATTCATTGGAGGATTTAAAGTAGATTTGGATGGCAAAGGGATAAGATATCAAACAATTAATTCTACTGATGAGGCAGAGAGCTTTATCAATAAGCTTGATTACAATAAGAACAACATTTTCATTCCAATGTCTGGAAAAGAGATTGCTTTAAACGAGATGTTGCCTACGATTAATCAAGTTAGAGAACTGTATCCCGAAATTCAATTCTCCGTATTCGGTTACCCTGAATGGCAAACCTATACCAAAGATTATATAGATACATTCTTTAATTTAGACACTTATTTTTATTCTTCTTTCTATACAAACAACCTGCTTTCTGGTGCCAAATCATTTATCAAATCTTACCAAAAATGGTACAGTAAGAATATGATTGACACCTATCCAAAGTATGGAATGTTAGGATTTGATATTGGTTACTTCTTTTTGAAGGGTTTGTCAGAATTCGGCACCAATTTGGAATCACACATTAAACAAGTCAATATGCCAACTTCAATTCAAACCAGCTTTAACTTTGAGAGGGTTAACACTTGGGGAGGATTTGTAAATAAAAAGGTATTCTTTGTGCACTTTGGAAAGAATTACGAACTAAGTAAAATTGATTTTAAATAAACAGAAGCTATTCACATGAAGACTAAAATATTAAAATCAACATCTCTAGTACTCTTACTCTTTCTATCTACCCTTACGGCTAAGGCACAGATTGGTGAATTAAGAAACAATCTTTCTATTGGTGCCAATGTCGGCATCAATCTTAATAGTGTTATGTTCACACCAACAATTAAACAAAACACATTTATAGCTCCTAATTTTGGACTAACATTTAGATATATCTCTGAAAAGTATTTTGCAATGATTTGTGGAGCACAATTGGAGGTTAACTTTGCGCAAAGAGGTTGGGATGAAAACTTTGACGACCAGCCCAACAACAGTTATAAAAGAACATTAAACTACATAGAAATACCATTTCTAGCTCATTTAGCTTTTGGTAAAGACAAAGGCAATGGCGTACAAGTGTTTATACATGCTGGGCCTCAAATAGGCTTCTTAATGAGTGACAAAGAGACATATAGCAAAGACTTTGAAGCAACAAGCCGTGTTACGTACCAATATGGTAAAAAAGTAACCAACAAGTTTGACTATGGCATTGCTGGAGGGTTAGGCTTAGAGCTTAAAAACAGGAAAGCCGGTAACTTCATCCTTGAAGGTAGGTACTACTTTGCTCTATCAGATATGTATGGCAATACGAAGAAAGATTTCTTCGACCGATCAGCTCATAGTATAATTAGCATTAAGTTTACCTATTTATTCGATTTATTAAAATAGTCTTATTCCAACTAGATCACAATCAAACTAAAAATATCAACGCTAGATAATACATGTATTATCTAGCGTTTTTTATTAATTACAAAATTCTTTCTTAGCCTAAACAAACTATACTCACAATCGAGATAAACAAGTATCCCCTATCCCTTATATATACATTAATATAGTGGACTACAAAGCAATTATTAATGAGTAATATCACTTTATACAAACAAAAAGAGAGGAGTTTATCAATAGACAATAACACCTCTCCTCTGTATATTTGTATACGTATTACTTATCTAATACGATCTGCAGCTCTTACTAATACCTCGTCTTTACCAATTGCTCGCAATGCCAATACATTTAATATTAAAGCTATTAACGGCAAACAAATAGCCCAATTCATACTAAAGCTAGCAGCCAAAGACGACTGTAACTTCCATACAAAGAATGCCAAAACACCATAGTAACCAATCATAATTATCGTATTAAAAATCGATAATCGAATTTGTAATGGACGATTTTTAAATAAGAATATGGTTACAAACGAAATAATAGAGCTCAATAGTAATAATACAAATAACCCCCAAGTAGAATAAACTGTCCCATCAGTTAGAGTAACCCCTAACGACTTTAGAACCTGCTGAGTTACCCCAGAATCAACAGAGAAAAAACCTGTAGTTAAAAACATAGAGAAAGCTAAAATGACTGTAACAACCAATAGATATACAGACTGAATGCGTTGTATCATAGAATTAATGTGTTTTATGTGTCTATAATTATACAAAAAAAATAGTCAAGTAATAAATAAACTAAGTTGAATCCTTAACCCTTACTACTTGACTATTAATATTTCTTTCCAGGAAAAGAATCCCATTAATATAGGACTCACCAAGATTATCTCTCTTATTGAAGTTTTTCTTTTTCCTTTGCTGGATTTCTATAGTAAACTTTACCTTCAATATACTCTTGAGTAGCGATCAAATTTGGCTTTGGAAGACGCTCGTAAAAACGAGAAATCTCAATTTGTTCTCTGTTTTCAAAAACCTCTTCTAGATTGTCTGTATAAGAAGCAAACTCTGCTAATTTTTGAGACAAATCATTTTTCATTTCCACGCTCAATTGATTGCTACGCTTACCAATAATAGAAACTGTTTCATAGATATTACCAGTATCTTGACACAATTCCATTAGATCGCGAGTCACTGTTGATGCAGGAGCTTTTGATTTTTTATAATCCATAAATCTTAAATCTTATATTTAGTCCTTAATTTCTTCTTTCTTAAAGTCGTCTTCAATTTCTTCTAAAGAAATCTCTTCAACAGACTTACGGTACAATCTTTCTGCCTCTTTAATGTACTTAGAGTCGGCAAAATCATTTTTGAATGCAAAATACTCGTCAATCACTTCACGGTAACGTTCTTGCTTCAACTCTTCAAAACTATGTTCTGCTATTTGGTACTTCGCACGTAATACAAGAATGCTTAATTCTTCTCTTTGTTGCGTGTATGGATAGTCAACAATAGCCTTTTGCGCTGTAATAATACAAGATTTATAGTTATTACCCATATATAAGCCTAAATCATAATATAATTTAGCAGCTAAATACTCTTTCTTAACTAATTTTTCTTGTAGCTCAAATATCATATCCTGTGCTTCAGCTTTTCTTTCACTGAATGGATACTCCTCAATATACAACGATAATTCTTGCAAAGCTCGGTACGTACTAGATTGATCTAATCTAGCTTCTGGAGTACCCAGATAAAGAGCCTTACCCGACAAGAAACGTGCAATCTCCGAATACTTTCCGCTAGGATAGCTAGAGTAGTACGTAATAAACGTTGTGGCAGCTGTCGAGTAATCTTTCTGATTAAAGAAAGACAATGCCAATAGGTAAACCGATTCTTCAGCTTTATCTGTACCTTTTAATATAGTAATTAATTCGGTCAATAAAGATGAAGCTTTACTATATTGCCCACGAGCAAAATACTGTTTAGAAGCCTCGTATTTATATTCGTAATCTCTACTCTTTAGTAATTTATTGTAAGGACCACAAGATGTCAATACACTTACTAATAATAGAGGAATGATTATTTTCTTTTTCATTATATATTCTAAAATGAAGTGCAAATTTATTGATTTGCATTGATAAAACCAACTATTAATCTTCTTAATTACCTTTGTATTTGTACACAAAGCCCATTATTTATAGATATCGATAAATATAAGGTTTAAAAATGGGCTAATCTCCAAACAAAGCAATTAAATATTCTGTTAATATAGAAACTTACACAAAATTGAAATAGATGTTGAAACAGTATCTTCACAAAAACAAGCTCTTCATTATAGGAGCCCTTCTAGGTGTTCTTTTAGGCTATTCATATTGGAAATTAAATCAAACAAATCGTGAAATCGAGGTAGGCACTTGCTTATTTAAAACCTCAGCAATTGACAGTATCATCTGGGGAGCCGTATTATGTTCACTTACACTAAGCCTCTTTCAAAAAAAAGATTAGGAGTAAGGAAGCAAAAAAGGAATCGTCACGCCGTTGTCATCACATTTCACAGATACACCTATATTAAATCTGCAAGAAATGTTTTAAAAGTTATTCTTTAAGAGGGCTTGTTTATCTAGAAGTTTTTAGCCAAATTCGCACTCTTTGTTACATTTAACTTTTCTACAACCAATGAAACTAGGAAAATTAGTGGGCTATCATGGCCAAACTCCGGTCCGCACCGAACTTATCGCGGGCTTGACAACATTCCTCACCATGTCTTACATTTTGGCCGTAAATCCGGACATCCTCGCCCAAGCGGGAATGAACAAAGAGTCTGTATTTACAGCAACGGCAGTAAGCGCATCGTTTGCCACATTAGTTATGGCCGTACTAGCCAAACTACCAATAGCATTAGCTCCAGCGATGGGTGTTAATGCTTTTTTTGCTTTTACGCTAGTACAAGGAATGAAGTTACCATGGGAAACTGCACTTGCTGCAGTATTTATTGAAGGGATTGTGTTTATCTTGATTACATTCTTAAACATTCGAGAAGCCATCGTCAAGAGCATCCCAATGAGTCTCCGATTTGCAATTTCTGCCGGTATTGGGATGTATATCTCTTTTATCGGACTTAAGAATGCTGGTATCATCGTACCGAACTCGAACACTTTTGTGATGTTGGGTGAATTTAACCCCATATCCATTTTAGCTATCGTTAGTATTTTACTAAGTGGTATTTTAATGAAGCTCAATGTACGAGGTGCACTGTTTTACAGCATTCTAGCTTGTACATTAATAGGTATTCCTTTAGGAGTAACTCAAATTCCAGATAGCTTTACGCTAGTATCCATGCCACATTCAATGGGAGACACCTTCATGAAGTTTAACTTCTCAAACATGTTCTCTCTCGATATGGTTATCATCGTCTTTACATTGATCTTTATGGACCTTTTTGATACTCTAGGAACACTGATTGGTGTTACAGCTAAAGGTGGACTGATGGATAAAGACGGAAACGTACCGAACATGAAACAAGCCCTTTTAGCAGATGCTTTAGGAACTACATTCGGTTCTATTTGTGGAACATCAACCGTGGGAGCATACGTTGAAAGCGCATCTGGTATAAGTGAAGGAGGTAGAACAGGATTAACATCACTTACTGTTTCAGTTCTTTTCTTAGTAGCTCTTTTCTTTGCACCTTTATTTCTACTGATACCAAGTGCTGCTACAACAGGTGCACTATTTATCGTTGGAGTATTAATGATTGGAAATATCCCTAAAATTGATCTTAACGATATCTCTGAAGCACTTCCTGCTTTTGTAACCATGCTTATGATGGTACTTACATACTCTATTGCAGATGGTATCATCCTTGGTATGTTAAGTTATGTAGTTATTCGTGTATTTACGGGTCATTACAAGGAAATTTCATTAACAATGTATATCTTGTCGCTACTTTTTATTTTAAAACTAGCGATAGGTTAAACAATGAATTTTGAATTAACTGCAAATTATAAACCAACAGGCGATCAGCCTGAAGCAATAAAGCAACTCACTGAAGGCATACAAGAAAACATTGCTGGACAAACCCTACTTGGGGTTACAGGTTCTGGCAAAACGTTTACCGTTGCCAATGTTGTTGCCAATGTAAACAAACCCACCTTAGTTCTGAGCCACAATAAAACATTGGCGGCTCAGCTCTATAGTGAGTTTAAGAATTTCTTCCCAAACAATGCGGTTGAATATTACGTATCCTACTACGATTACTATCAACCCGAGGCCTACCTTCCAGGTAGCGATACCTATATTGAAAAAGATTTAGCTATTAACGATGAAATCGACAAACTGCGATTAGCAGCCACATCTTCCCTACTTTCTGGTAGAAAAGACGTAATTGTTGTTTCATCTGTATCTTGTATCTACGGTATGGGTAACCCTGCCGATTTCTATGAGAACGTAATTGAAGTGAAACAAGGTACTACAATTGGAAGAAATGAACTTTTAAGACGACTAGTTGATAGCCTTTACGTCCGAAATGACATCGAATTAAATCGAGGTAATTTTCGCGTTAAAGGAGACACTGTCGATATTTATCTTGCCTACACCGACCACATCTTAAGAATTGTTTTTTGGGATGATGAAATTGATGGAATTGAAGAGGTAGATCCTATTGCTGGAGTAACTATGGCAACCTACGATTCTTATAAAATATATCCTGCAAATTTGTTTATGACCACCAAGGAATCCACTTTCAATGCCATAAAACAAATTGAAGATGATTTAACCGAACGTGTAAACTACTTCAAAGAGATAGGAAAGCCCTATGAAGCCAAGCGAATTTACGAACGCGTTACCTACGACATGGAAATGCTTCGTGAGCTAGGACACTGCTCTGGTATTGAAAACTACTCACGATATTTCGATGGCCGTGAACCAGGAACACGTCCCTATTGCCTTTTGGATTTCTTCCCGGACGACTTCCTCATTGTTATTGACGAAAGCCACGTTAGTATTCCTCAAATTAGAGCCATGTATGGTGGTGATAAAGCTCGTAAAACAAATCTTGTAGATTACGGATTCCGCCTGCCTGCTGCTATGGATAACAGACCTCTTCAGTTTGAAGAATTTGAAGAATTAGCAAAACAGGTTATCTATGTCAGTGCTACTCCTGCCGACTACGAGTTGGCTAAATCTGAAGGAGTAATTGTAGAGCAAGTGATTCGCCCTACGGGCTTACTAGACCCAATCATTGACGTTCGCCCAAGCATGAATCAGATTGATGATTTAATGGAAGAGATTCAATTGAGAATTGAAAAACATGAACGCGTATTAGTTACAACTTTAACCAAACGGATGGCAGAAGAACTTACCGAGTATCTTCTAAATCACGGTGTAAAATGTAATTATATTCACAGTGATGTTGATACTTTAGAGCGTGTTAAGATCATGGATGAATTGCGTGAAGGTATTTACGACGTACTAATTGGTGTTAACCTTTTACGTGAAGGTTTAGACCTTCCAGAGGTTTCATTAGTCGCTATATTAGATGCTGATAAAGAGGGTTTTTTACGTTCACACCGATCACTTACGCAAACGGCTGGACGTGCTGCTAGAAATGTAAATGGGATGGTTATTATGTATGCAGACCGCATTACAGATAGCATGCAAAAGACCATAGATGAAACGAATCGACGCAGAGCAAAACAAATTGCCTACAACGAAGAGCACAATATTACACCTCAACAAATTATCAAAGCCAGAAATCTTTCAGTATTTGGTAGTAATAGAGAAGACACAGCACATGCATATATTGAACCTACAAATAGCAACATGGCTGCAGACCCTGTAATATCTTATATGAGTAAAGATGAATTATCGAAAAGTGTTGAGCACACCCGTAAATTAATGAAACGTGCTGCCAAAGACCTCGATTTCATTCAAGCTGCACAATATAGAGATGAGCTTCACAAACTAGAAGAAATGCTCAATGAACGAAAATAACACAAATCAAAAGGCTCCAATGAATTCGTTGGAGCCTTTTTTGTTCTGCCTATTTATGACGCTCTTTTAATATTTTGATAACATCCGTTAGTCCGTAGCCTTTATCAATTAATAGAACAAGGTAATGATACATTAAATCCGCTGCTTCATTAAGAAATAGATCATCTTTATTTCTCATTGCTTCAATTACCAACTCAACAGCCTCCTCGCCCACTTTTTGAGCTATTTTAGCCGTTCCTTTTTGATACAAAGAGGCTGTATAAGATTTTTCCGATGACTCAAACTTTCGTTCTCTCAAGACACTTTCAAGAAAGAACAAAAAATTATCATTTTGATTCATTTCTCTCCAACACGTATCAGTCCCTTTATGACAAGTAGGTCCTATTGGCTCAACTTTGACTAATAACGTATCTTTATCACAATCAAGTTTCATACTATGCAACTTCAAAAAGTGACCACTTTCTTCACCTTTAGTCCATAATTTGTTTCTAGAGCGACTCCAAAAAGTGACCATTCCTGTCTTAATAGTCGTGTCTAATGACTCCCTATTCATATAACCTAGCATCAAGTTAACACCGGTACCAACATCTTGAACAACTGCAGGAATAAGCCCGTTCTCATCAAACTTCGCTTTCTTAAATAGAATCCCTAAATCAACACAAACACTTGCTCGCCACAACATAAACTTCACATCAGCTACCGACATCGTATTGAAGTGGAAAACGCTTGCTGCTAAAACTGCATCAGCTTTTCCCGTAGCAATCGCTTGGTAAAAATCAGCCATTGTACCTGCTCCACCCGATGCTATTAAAGGAATAGATACTTGTTTTTTAATTTCAGCTAAAGCATCCAACGGATAGCCTTTTTGTTCTCCATCATGATCTATAGACGTAAAAAGAATAGCCCCAGCCCCTCTATCTTCGGCCTCTTTTGCCCATGCCACTAAAGTACGATTGGAATTAACCGTACCTGCAGATTGGAATACCATCCAAACCCCATCTACTTGCTTAGCATCAATAGCAACAACCACCGAATTTGAACTAAATTTTGTAACTAACTCGTTTATTAAATCGGGATTATTCAATGCGGCACTACTAATAGAAACTTTTTTAGCACCCATTTCAAAAAGAATTTGAGCATCTTCTACAGATGAAATTCCTCCGCCAACCGTAAAATTAGCATCTACTTTTTGGATTGTTTCCTCTATCCATTTTAGATTGTTTTTTCTATTTTCTATTGTTGCTGAAATATCTAATAAAACTATTTCGTCAGCACCATCATCTGCATATTTTTGTGCCAGATCAACAATTGACCCTACCAATTTAACACCTTCAAAGTTTACGCCTTTAACAGCTTTACCATCCTTGATATCGATACAAGGAATAATTTTTCTTATTTCATCATCCATAATTCTAAATCTTTTAATGTGATTGAGTTCTCATAAATAGCCTTTCCTACTATTACTCCCGATGCACCCATTTCTCTCAATTGAACCAAATCTTCCAAATTAGAAACTCCACCCGAAGCGATTAGCTTTAAATCCGGATAAGCTTTGAGTAGCTTTTTATATAAGGCAACTGATGGTCCCTGCATCATCCCATCTTTGGCAATATCAGTACAAACTAAATACCCTAACTCACCTTTGAAATAGTCTATAAACTGATAAATTGTAGTTTCCGTTTGTTGCTTCCAGCCCATTATGGCTATTTTTTCAGACCAAACATCAGCACCAAGAATAATTTGCCCACGGTGTATTTGCATCCACTCCTTTACAAGAGATGGGGTTTGCTGCGCCAAACTACCAATACCTACATAAGTAGCACCTGCCTGAAGAGCAGCTTCTAAATTCTCTTTAGATTTTACACCTCCACTAAAATCTATCTTTAATGAAGTGTTTGAAGCAATCCTTTCTAATATTTTTAGATTCTTGATACATCCCGACTTAGCTCCATCTAAATCAACTAAATGAAGGCGTTTTATACCAACTCCTTCAAACATTTTAGCCACTTCTAGTGGATTGGAATGATATATTTTACAATTGTCGTAGTCTCCCTGAGACAAGCGAACACATTGCCCATTAATAATATCTATAGCTGGTATTATATCCATAATTATTGAATTTAAAGAATACCTTTAGAAGAAGGCAACACACTCCCCTTCTGAATAATTGCTTGTTTAACACATCGAGAAAAAGCTTTAAAAAGTGCTTCAATAACGTGATGCGTATTCTCTCCTTTTGCCGTAATATTTAAATTACACTTTGCCGTCTGACAAAATGACTCAAAAAAATGTTTAGTCATATCAGTAGGAAAATCACCTACATACTCTTTTTTCAAATCCACCTCCCATTTTAAAAAGGGTCTGCCTCCAAAATCCAATAATACTTGTGCATCGGCCTCATCCATAGGTAAAGCAAAACCATACCTTTCCAAACCTTTTTTAGTCCCCAAAGCTATTGCAAATGCCTCACCTAAAAGCAAGCCTGTATCTTCAATTGTGTGGTGTTCATCAACCTCTAAATCCCCAACTACTTGAATCGTTAAATCTACCAATCCATGCCTAGCAATTTGCTCTAACATATGGTCAAAGAAGCCAATTCCGGTATTTAAATAAGCTTTCCCTGAACCATTCAAGTCAAGCTCAAGAGATATGCAGGTTTCATTAGTCTTACGCTGGCAACAGACCTTACGACTACCCTCAATAATGAAAGTCTCAATTTCTGCCCAATCCGTAGAACATAAAGAACAAGGCAAACATTGCTCTTTGGAATATCCTCCATAATAAACCCCATTGATACCCATATTAGAAGCCAATTGAATATCTGTAAGTCGATCGCCTATCACATACGAGTTTTCTTTATCGAGTAAATCGTTCATATAATGTTTTACCAATCCTATTTCAGGCTTGCGTGAAGGCGATTTATCTTCAGGGAAACTAGCATCAATCAAAACTTCATCAAAATGAATACCTTCACTTTCAAAGATGGATAACATCAGGTTGTGAGGACCATCAAAAGCTTCTTGGGGTAAGGAAGAAGTCCCCAACCCATCTTGATTCGTTACAATAACCAACCGATAATCTGTTTTAGTAACAATATTCTTCAGCGCCGATATTACACCTTTTTCGAACTTCAGTTTTTCAAACGAATCTGTTTGGAAATTATCTTTAGGTTCTTCAATCAATGTTCCATCTCGATCTATAAACAAGTATTTTCGTTTTGTAAGTGCCATATTCTAATATTTAAATTGATTAATACACATTAGCAACTGCTCATTTTCGGATGGCGTACCTACCGTAATTCGCAACCCGTTTTCTAATAATGGAGGAATGTGCCTTTTACGAACAACTATGCCTTGAGCACATAAATAATCATATAAATCAGTATAATGCTTAGTCTGAACTAATATGAAATTACCCTCAGATTTAAATACACGTTCAAACAGTGGGTTTTCATTTAAATAGGCGTAAAGTAATTCACGATCTCTTTTAAGATTAGCTATACATTGAGCTAAATCAGTCCTATTACTCAATTTTTCAAGTACAATATCTTGAGTAGATTGGCTCACATTATAAGGAGGCTTAATTCGATTCAATATCTCTATTAACTCAATAGACCCATATCCCATTCCTAACCGTACACCAGCTAAACCAAAAGCTTTAGAGAGTGTTTGAATTACACACAAGTTCGGATACTCTGCAAGCAAAGTCAAAGCCGATGGAGAATCAGTAAAATCAATGTAAGCCTCATCTACAATTACCAAACCCGAAAAATTTAGGCAGACTTCTTTTATTACATCAAGAGATACAAGGTTACCTGTGGGGTTATTGGGTGTGCAAATGAAAATCAACTTAGAATTTTCATCAATCGTTTTCCATAATTCATCCAAAGGCAAACTAAAGTCAGGATTAAGTAATAACTCTCTAACTTCAATATCATTTATTTCTGCTGATGTATTATACATTGTATAGCTAGGTGAGAATGAGATGATATTATCTTTTAAAGGAGTACAAAATGCTCGCATTAATAAATCAATCACTTCATCACTTCCATTCCCTAAGAAAAGCTGATTAGCCGATACTGCTTTTAAAGTAGCTATCTTGTCCTTTAATTTTTTTTGTAACGGATCAGGATATCTATTGTATATCTCTCCATAGGGATTTTCATTGGCATCTAAAAGTACTTTAGCTTCACCTTTAAATTCATCCCTGGCAGAAGAGTATGGTTTTAGCTTTAAGATGTTTTTTCTTACTAAACGATTCAAGTCAAATATGCGTTGTGTCATTCTAAGCCTCCTTCCATTCGTATTGAAGCAGCTAGAGCATGTGCCTCTAGTCCTTCGGCATTTGCCATGTCTACTATAATTGGTGCCAGTTTAGTAATTCCTGACTTGTCTATCTTTTGAAAGGTTATTTTCTTCATAAAAGTCAATACTCCAACGCCACTATAACTTTTGGCGTATCCTTTTGTGGGTAACGTATGATTCGTACCCGAAGCATAATCGCCAGCACTTTCGGGGGAGTAATTTCCTAAGAAAACCGATCCCGCATTCACCACCCAATCTACATACGCCTCAGCATCGCCAAGTGCTAGAATAAGATGTTCTGGTGCATAGGCATTAGAAAATTCGAAACACGTTTTTAAATCTGTAAAATATACAAATCTAGAATTATCCAATGCTTGGAGTATCACATCTTTCCTACTCAACCTCTTTATAAAAGTTATAAGCTCTACTCGCACTTTATCAAACAAGTTTTTATCTGTACTCAACAAAATGACTTGACTATCTGGACCATGCTCTGCCTGCGACAATAAATCGGTAGCAACATATTTGGCATTGGCAGTGCTATCTGCAATAATCAATACTTCCGATGGACCTGCAGGTAAGTCTATCGCTATACCTAAATTTTGTGCATATTGCTTTGCGGCCATCACGTATTGATTACCAGGGCCAAATATCTTTGACACTGCATGGGTTCTATTCGTACCTTTGGCTAGGGCGGCAATTGCTTGAACCCCTCCAAGTTTTAAGACAATCTCGATACCGCATTGCTGTGCAGCATAACAAATAGCTGGAGATATCTGCCCATCTTTATCAGGTGGTGTACAGAGAATAATCTCTTTACAACCAGCAATCTGTGCAGGTATACCTAACATTAAAACCGTAGAAAACAACGGAGCACTCCCTCCAGGAATATATAATCCTGCACGTTCTATCCCTCTATACACTTGACTGCAAACGACACCTTTCATTGTTTCAACTTCCATTTTCTTCGGAACTTGAGCTTCGTGAAATTTAGTAATATTGGCATAAGCCACGTCCATTGCTTCAGCTAAATTACGAGGTACCAAAGAAGCACCAATGGTCAATTCCTCTTTCGTAGCATATATGGATTTCAATTCAACGCCATCAAAACGCTGTGTGTAATCTAACAAAGCGATATCTTTATCTTTCTCAACTCGAGTAAATATATCGCCACATAAACACATTAAATCTTGTTCATTCAACTCCGGTCGTTTAAGTAACTCACCCCAATCTCCTGTATTCGGGTTTTTTACATAGGTATCTATATTCATATTATGAAAGCATTTTTTCTATGGGTATAATTAAAATATCCTCGGCACCATTACATTTTAACTGATCAATGATATTCCAAAAATCATCTTCTAAAATTACCGAATGAATGGAGACCCATCCCTTTGTTTCTAATGGAATTAACGTAGGACTCTTCATACCTGGTAATAGTGCGGTAATCTTCTTCACATCTTCCTTACGAGCATTTAACAGAATATACTTGGTGTTTTTTGCTCGCAGAACAGATTCTATTCGGAAAGTCAGCTTGTCTAGAATAGCTTGTTTCTCCGAACTTAGTATTGGATTCGCTGCAAGAACAGCCTCAAACTTAAACATCGTAAAAACCTCTTTTAATCCATTTTTAAATAAGGTGCTACCAGTACTAACAATGTCACAAATTACATCGGCTAACCCAATATTTGGAGAAATTTCAACAGATCCAGAAATCTCATGTATATTTGCTTGTATTCCTTCTTTATTCAAGAAGTTTTGTACCGTATTGGGATAAGAAGTTGCAATACGTTTACCTTCCAACTGTTTTAATGAGGTAAATTCAAAATTACGAGGCACAGCAATAGAAAACCTACATTTAGAAAAACCTAATGATAAATATTTCAACTCTTGAGACTGCTTTTCAATTAATGTATTCTCACCTATAATGGCAATATCAACTACTTTATCCTTTAAATATTGAGGTATGTCACCATTACGCAGATACAACACTTCAATGGGAAAATTTGAGGCTTGCACCACCAACTGATCCTTACCATTTTCAATTTTAATACCACACTCTTTTAAGAGAGCCAAAGATCCTTCATTTAATCTTCCAGATTTTTGAATTGCAATTTTTAATTTCTCCATAGTTATGTTTAAAATAAAAATGCCCACCTGAAATAAATCAGGCGGGCAAATATTAATATTCTGTTTTAAATAAAATCTGACTAAGATTTCAACACAACACCAACACTTTCACCTGTATAGGCAAAATAGTAATGATGATGGTTATGTGCTAAAATTATATTCATTGTTCTTATATCTAGATTTGCAATATAGGCTTTATTTTATAAAGACAAACATAATATGCCTTTTTTAGCTAAAATCAATAAGATGTAATTCATTAAATGACATATAGCAAGTCAACGACAATGATAAATTGCTTAATCTTTATATTAAAAGAAGTGGATTAGCACAAAAAGAACAGTCTATTTTAAATAAATATGCTGAAAAGCATAAATTTTACTGCCAAAAATTTGCACATTCAATCCAAACCATTATCTTTGTAATGTGTTTTTCATAGTATTAGATTTAAGGTTAACAAGATTGGAGCAAGGCGTTGCTCCTTTTTTTATGCCTAAAAGTTTGTAATTGACATAAATCAATTACAAAAGGCAAGCAAAATAAGCTATTGCAAAACAAATCTGTTTGCCGGATAAAATGATCCCATATTTCACAAGAAAACAATCAATTTTACTATCAAAATATAAAATTATGTTATTTAGCATAGATTTTACACCCTTTTATTTGCAAGAACCACGCAAAACCCTATCTTTGCAATGTGTTTTTCATAGTATTAGATTTAAGGTTAACAAGATTGGAGCAAGGCGTTGCTCCTTTTTTTATGCCTAAAAGTTTGTAATTGATATAAATCAATTACAAAAGGTAAGCAGAAAGAACACTTGTAAAACAAATCTGTTTACAGGATAAAACAGCCTCATTTTCTATCTAAACAATTAATTTCACTATCAAAATATAAAATTATGTTATTTAGCATAGATTTTACACCCTTTTATTTGCAAGAACCACACAAAACCCTATCTTTGTAATGTGTTTTTCATAGTATTAGATTTAAGGTTAACAAGATTGGAGCAAGGCGTTGCTCCTTTTTTTATGCCCAAAAGTTTGGAATCATTCAAATACAAAAATAAAAGTGTGCAATACTTGAAAAAGACATCACCTATTTGTTGGCATGATTTCAATGGAGGCTTAGCAAAACTAACAATGCTAACTGTATCACAAACAAATACCTAGAAGTAGCGATTGACTGATATCACCATTTAGTCTATTTTTGTAATAGATAAAATAAAATTAGTCATAACATTATATATACGTAACTACATAAATGTTATAAGAGATAGAGGTGCTTGTGGAAAGTACCTCTATTTTTTGTCTCCTTTCAAAACTATACTCCAACAGAAACGATTATCAGTAAAATATTAGTTTTATATCTTTTTGAATAAATATTTAAAGCCCAGTATTTCTTCTCCCTAGGAAGACTCTGTCTTCTTTCAAAGAGAACTCAGTCTTCCTAGGGAGAAGACACACACTCCTTACTAAGGAGATTTACCAAGCTTTTAACATAGTTAGAGCCCGTGTTCAAATAACGAGATGTGAACATAAAAAAACGGTCAACTTACTAAGTAAATCGACCGTTTTTTAGGTATTTTTTCTGATAGACAAGTACTTTTACTCTTCTGAATCTGTACGATCCATTCCATATTCATCTTCAATCAGGCAAATTCCTTTTTGAAGTAATAATGTATTTGGATACACATGAAGAGTTCCATCAGCAGTTCTTAAGTGTGTATAAAAGGTTTTAATGTTAACGATGATTGCCTCTGTTGGGAAATCGCCATCTAATATTTTAATCTTATCTCCCACCGTAAATGGTGAATTAAAAAACAAGATTAAACCGGCTGTTATATTGCTTAAAATCGACCATTGGGCAAAAAGAGCAACTCCAATCACGGCAAATACAGAAGAAAGGGCAACTACAATATTTCCTTTGTCTACCCCCCATATTGTAATAATGGCTATAAAAGCCAAACTCTTAATTACAATGGATATTGCACGCAAAATAGGCTCTATCCTACTTTGAATATTTAAGCTGAACGACGCATATTTGCGGATAAACTTAAATAAAATGAATCGCACTATAATAGATAATAGTATGGTTACAACCGTAAATATTATCTGGGGTAAAAACTTCACAACAGTCAGATACATAAAAGTTTAATTAAATTTGTCTTATAAAACTGCTAAAAATAATGCTTTACTTCGTTTTATCTTCTATAAAATCAGATATTTCATCTTCAACCGGTTTATTGCGTGTAAACATAAACCATTTAACTAACTCGAACACCCCATAAACTAAAGCAGTTATACCAATAATAATAAAGGTAGTATCTCTTGCTTCAGAAGGATATAACAAGACGTATAAACCCGATAGAAAAATAACTAAAGGCACGAGATAGTAAGCAAAACTAATTTTAGACCATTTACGAGCAATCATCAGTGAAATTATTTGCTGCAACCCTCCCAATAGGAGAACCACACCAAGTACAATGGTGACCACATCTGCAAAAACTGCAGGAATCAAAGCCAAACAAACTCCAAATAGGATGCTACCAACAGATTCTATTGGCAACTTGACGTCTTCTTTTACTTCTTTCTTACTTTTATCTATTAGATAACAAATCAGCCCTATAATTCCAGGGATTAGGAACAATAGACCTACAGTTATAATAATATAGTTGATTGCTAAGTCTGGCCATTTAACCAAAATAAAGCCAACTACCAAAGCAACCGTAGCACGTAAAACAGAAGGACTAATTACTGTTCTCATATTACATACATTCTTTTAATATTTGATATGCAACATCACCTGTTACATTTTT
>JASLDF010000111.1 GCA_030151635.1 Bacteroides sp.
AAATTTAAGCCTTCTCTGAAACTGGCATTGTTGTACATACCCATAACTCCAGCGGCTGTTTATTTGCTTTTCTGGCTGAATCATCGTGTGTTGAAAGGGATGAAAATTACTTGTCCATTTTGTAAGTATGGAACAATGAAGCCACAAAAGGGATATAACATCGGTCGTGAAATTGATAAAGGTACTGCTGCGGAAATAGCATTAGGTACTACCTATGTTGATGCGTATGCTTGTACGTCGTGTAGGAAGACTAAACTGTTTACCGTCAAGATGACTTCGAACACCATTGATTCTTGCCCTAGTTGTAGCTACAATACGTTGCAGATGGTGTCGTCTTTTAAGGTGGTGAAACGTGCCACAGCTAGTTCTAAAACGGGACTGATGATGGCTAAATTTACCTGTAAATCGTGTGGGAAAGAATATACATCGAGCAAAACCTACCAATATACTCCACCAAGTAGTTCGGGTGGTTCGGGAAGTTCTCGAAGTGGTAGCTCTTCCAGTGGAAGTAGCTCCTCTAGCCGTGGATCTAGTGGAGGAGGTGGTGCATCTTCTCGTTTTTAACTGAGCATTGATGCGTTTAATCGTATATGTTGAGGCTGTAGGGTAGTGGTACTTTACAGCCTTTTTTTGTGTAGAAATGGATAGGTGTGAATGTTATGGAAGGATCATGTTGTTTATTGAGGATTATTTTAACTGAATAATTCAATTTAGTTAAAATGAAAAGAATCGGTAACAGGAGCTAAAATACCCTATTTACCGATTCTTTATTTAGATTAGTTGTAGTTAAAAAATGTACTATGCTTTAGAGATTAGGCATGTTAAATTTCTTGATTTTAGCAGGAGTATGCTCTTTACGCATAATCTCTTTTATCTGTTCAACAATTTCTGGGTGATATTTTGCAATGTTTGTGTGCTCTCTAGGATCCACTTCCAAGTCGTACAATTCAAACTCTTTACCACCTTTGAAAATGTTTGGAATAAATGCTTTCCATTTGCCCATGCGCACCGCTTTTTGTCCGCCCATTTCTGGATATTCCCAATACAAAAAGTCATGTTTACCCTGTTTCTTCTCTTTTCCTAAAATTACAGGTAACATACTTATTCCATCTGTTTTAGGGCTCTCTATACCTGCTATGTCACAGAATGTTGGCATCATATCCCAGAAAGCAGAAATGTGGGTAGATTCTCCTGGTTTCACATGTTTAGGCCAAGAGACAATGAGTGGGGTACGAATTCCTCCCTCGCGCAAAGATGCCTTAACCCATCCAAAGTCGTTTTTAAATGGTTTAGCACTATTGAACCACTCCGAACTTGCACCACCATTGAAAGAAGGACCATTGTCGCTGGTAATCATAATGATGGTGTTTTCGTAAACACCCTGTTTTTTCAATTGCTCTATAAGTCCACCAATCTGTTCATCAAAGTAACTAACCATGGCTGCATAAGTAGCTCTAGGGTAACGAGCAGGGTAATAACCTGTTTGTGCCAAATATGGTTCTTCATCTCCGAATTTATCTACATAGTAGTCAATCCATTTTTGTGGAGCTTGAAGTGGCACATGAGGTACGGGTGTAGTCCAAAATAGTACAAATGGATCATTATCGGCTTTTCTTACAAAGTCTATGATTTCATCGTACATCACATCTGGAGCGTAAACCTTTTGCGTAAATTTTGCATAGCTCTTAGAATCGAAAGGGTCAGCACCTTTGTCTAACTTGGTATGTGGGACAGGATGTATACTGTTAGGGAGGTACTCTCTTTCTTCATTCCTGTACAAAAAAGGAGGATAATAGTTGTGGGCCTGACGCTGACAGTTATAACCATAGAAGAAGTCGAATCCCATTTTGTTTGGTGTGCTTGTTGAACCAGGGTATCCTAATCCCCATTTACCAACGCAAGCAGTTTTATATCCAGCCTCTTTCATTTTGGCAGGAATCATAACTGTATTCGCTGGAACAGGTGCTTGTCCTTCCAATTTTGAATCTGCCAACATAGCTTCGTGACTCCAAACATTTCCTCGCGAAGCCATTTCATCGTTTCCGCGGATATAGGCATGTCCCGTATGGAGTCCTGTGAATAGCACGCATCTTGATGGTGCAGATACCGCTGTCCCTGAATAGTGATTAGAGAATGTAAGTCCTTGTTCTGAGAGCCTATCCATATTTGGTGTCTCAATTAGCTGTTGACCATAGCTACCAATTTCTGCACGACCCAAGTCATCAGCAAGAATGTAGATGATGTTTGGTTTGTTTCCTTTTTTCTGTATAGTTGTTGGATTTGCAGCCATTGGTAAGAGTCCAATGGCTGTAGCAAATCCAAAACAAATTGAGGTTTTATTCATGTTTTGATTGTTTCTATTTATTTGTTAGCAATATCCCAACCAGGATTGTTAGGTAGAAGTTGTTTATTCAGTGCTATCTCATTGGTTGGAATCATGTATAGATAGTATTTATCTAACCATCCTTTACCTGATAGCTCGGGATTGTCGAATAGATAGATGTATCCTTCTTCGGCAGCTGGGTCAGGGAATCCAGTTTCTAGATTCACGATCTTACCCGTTTTACCAATTTCACTACGTTTAGCCCACATTCCATAGTGAGGTTTGTTGATGAAATATTCAGCCTTTTTCCAACGACGAATATCATAGAATCCGAATCCTTCGCCCATTAGCTCAATAATACGTTCTCTGCGGATTTCCCACAACAGTGGGTCAACAGAGCTGTCTCTGTTCGGGTCAAATGCATCATCAATAGCAGCCACCTCTAAGTCTGCAATTTGAGCACGGGGGCGTAGTTTATTGATTGTTTTATCGGCAATTTCTTGTGTGAATAGTCCTAGCTCTGCCTTAACCTCAGCGTAGTTTAGAAGTACTTCTTCAATTTTAAAAATAGGTTTGTCTGCTACGTTTGTTTGTGCATTGTTATGATTTTTTTCCCAAGCACAGTAGTTTTTGTAGAAGTAATAACCTCCACGACAAGACAAGAATTGTTGATTGGTCGCTGTTTGTATATTAGGTACTTTCAGAACAATTGAAGCCGACCAGTTCATCAGTGGTAGTACTTTATGTTTGCCAGCTTCACCAGGATTACTAATAACTTTAGTCACTCCCATTAAATCTAAATATTCTCTATTTTGGGCATCTTCAGGATAGTCCCATGAATTGGGGTTACTGTTTTTAGACAGTCGGTAGGGAGGTGCTACCGATTCTAGTAAACGCAAGTCGCGGTTACGGAACACCGAATAAATTGATTTGTCTTTCTTACCCCATTCGTAAACATCACTTGTAGCAATTGGTTTACCGTCACTACACAAGTACATATCAACAGTTAGTTGTGGCATTTCAACTGCATGTGATGATGTTCTTTCCATGTGGGTGAACCACGATGATAAAACGTCATCAACAAACTCTTTGTGTAGAATTACACCAGGAACTTTAGACAGTTCTTTACTTGTCCACATTTCACCATAGTCGGTATGTAGAGTGGGAAAATCTTTCATCAACTGTTCTGAAGACTCAATACATTTATCAAAGAACTTCCCTTCGTCTCCTAGCTGATGGTATTTTCTCCAACTGCCCTCAAATAATGTAAATCTGGACATTAATGCACGAACTGCGTGTATATTAATCGTGTTTTCTCCGTCACCCTCTGGCTTAATGTGTTTTTCAGCGTAGATAAGATCCTCCAAAATATGGTCGGTAACTTCTTTTCTAGGTGTTCTTGCTCCGTATGCCTCTTTGTCATTATCGTTAATGATTTTATCCACCCAAGGTACATCTCCAAAACGAGCTACCAATTCCATATAATAGAAAGAACGGAAGAAGTAACCAACAGCACGCCAATGTTCCTTTTGTGCGTCACTCATTTTAGATGCATCAATGTTGCTAATCATGATGTTTACTTTACGGATGTAGTCAAAATTCCAACCGTTTCCCGATGCTACTTCCGATATGGTTTGAAATGCATAGGGGTTGTATGCACTGGTTCCTTTACGGGTTAAATATCCCGAATAGATATCGCCTTGGTAGGTACTTCCTTGGCCGTTAGAGCCAATATGTCTAAGAATGTTATTGTTGCCAAATACGCCATATAGAGACCAAGCATAAGTTTTGAAATTGTCGTAAGTATCGAACGCTGTGTCTTCTGTTAAAGATTCGACAGGATTAATTTCTAGAAAACTGTCGTTGCACGAACTCACCATTGTGGCAGCCAGAAGTAGTGCTATGAATTTAGATTTAATTTTCATAATTGATTCTATTAAAGTGTAACGTTGAAACCTAAAGAAATAGTTCTGTAGAATGGATAGCCCCAGCTTAAACGTTCTGGGTCGAATCCAGATGGAAGAGAACTAAAAGTGTGTAGGTTTTCAATACTTGTAAATAATTTAGCCTTGCTAAGTCCTATTTTTTGAACCACATGCTTTGGCAATGTGTAGCCTAATGTGACGTTCTTAATTCTTAAGTATGATGCATCAAGAAGATATCTTGTCTGTGTTCTTGAGTTCGAACCTGCGTTCTCTCTTTGATTGTAAATTCTAAAATATTTAGGATTTGCATCTACTGGTGTATAGTTTCCACCCTCGGCATCTGTAGGTGTCCAGTAGCTTAGCTGGTCAGAAAAGATAGTTCCAAATTCGCCTGCGGCAAATGGGAATCTTCTTACGCCACCACTCCAGAAATCACGTTTGCCAACACCTTGAAGTAAAATGTTTAAATCAAAGCCCTTCCATGTACCTCCTAAATTAATTCCGTATTGGAATCGAGGAGTACTGTTACCAATGACTTTCATATCACCAGGATTTGAGAGTGTGTTATTACCATTGTCAATTTGGTTTGTGCTATTAGCATCGTCGCTTAGGTTCACAAATTTATGATCACCAGGACGTACATTCACGTTCTTAATACTTGTGACGGCATCTTTCAATCTCCAAGTGTTGGTATCTTCAAAGTCATCAACTGTATAGAATCCATCGGTTACGTACCCCCAAATCTCATTGATTTTTTTGCCTTTGTAATGCGAACTTAAGATATTCGATTCGTTCAAGAACTTGGTGATTTTTGAACGTGAGTCATAGATGTTAAAACCTACACGATATTCAAAGTCTCCAATAAAATCTCTCCAGTTAATTGATAACTCCCAACCTTTAGTTGTTAAGTCTGCAATGTTTTGAAGTGGAGCAGGTGCTCCGACTACTGCTGGTAACTCAATACCTGCTGATAACATATCTTTTGTATCTCTTTGATACCAATCGAATGTAAATCGCAATCGGTTATTAAGAGCTGCGAAGTCAACACCAATGTCAAAAGTTTGTACGGTCTCCCATGTAAAGTCATCACTCACCATTTTAGGTGTTCCTAGTGTGGTTGGCTGTTCTCCATTTACAATCCAAGGCGCTTTAATTGCTCCCATAATTGGTGCGTAAGCATACGGAGAAATAGCTTGATTACCAATCTGGCCCCAAGAAGCTCTCACTTTTAATTCATTCAGCCAATTGCTTTGTGATTTTAAAAAACTCTCTTTGGCAACGTTCCAACCCAATGAAAATGAAGGGAAGAAACCAAATCTGTTTTTCTTTGGAAATTTAGATGAGCCATCGTAGCGGCCATTCACCTCAACCAAGTATCGACCTTTATAATCATAGTTCAATCTATAGAACATACCACGAACTGTATATTGGCTATAGCCATCCTTTACGTATGGTTCACCTGTAGCACTACTAAATGATGGATACTCTTCATTGATCATATCAAGTCTATAAGCATACAACTGTTCGTATTTACTAGACTCTTGGTTAAATCCCGTCATAATCTTCATGTTGTGATCTTGAGGAAGAGGTAGTTTATAGGTTGCATATGCATTTATAGCATTGTAATTTGTGGTCGATTTCATGTTCTCATATTTCGAAACATTAGCCGAACGGGTATTGTCTAATTGTATCGAAGTATAGTTGAACGGATGATTGTAATTCTTATTGTCGAATATTTTCTTATCGTATGTATATTCAAATACCATTTCGAGTCCTTTTAGTGGCTTAATGGTTGTTTTAGATAGAATACGAGGATTTTCATTCATTGTTTTTGTTGGAGATGCATATTTTAGGAAGTTCTTTGGTGTGTTGACTGGCAGCATCGTACCATCACTTGCTTCCATTTCTCCTTCGGGAGTAAGAGAATTTATGCGTAGTCCATACAATTCACCGTGTGCATTTGGCATCGATTTATTACTACGTCCGTACTTTATATCTACCGACTGTGTAAGCCAATCTGTTACATCGGTAGAGATAAAAGCGCCTGTAGAGACACGACGATAATTGTCTTTGTCCGAGTATAGAATACCATTTTCGTAATTATATCCTAGAGATAAACGATAACTTGTTTTCTCGGTCCCACCAGAAACAGATAGGTTATGCGATTGCAAGAATCCATAATTATCGAGCATGTTTTTATAGAGATCTTTCTCGTGTAGGTAGTAACGAATTCCCTCTGCATTGTTTTCAGTTGGGATGTAGATTCCATCTCCTACAATATTAAATTGTGATGGGTCTTCACGATAGGCGGTTAAATACTCAATCCATTGGTCAATGTTTTGTCCTGCAAAATAGTTTCCTGCTAAAAAACCTGCATCTTTATATGAATGTAGGAAGTCCATAGCGCTTGCCTGACTTGGTCTGTTAATAGATCGTTGGAAACCAAAGTTGTTGTTGTAATTAATGTGAGGCTTTTGATCTTTACCACCTTTCTTGGTGGTTACCAGCACTACACCAAAAGCAGCACGAGCGCCATAAATAGCAGCAGATGATGCATCTTTCAATACAGAAATAGACTCGATATCTTCGGGATTAATCATATCAATATCACCAGGAACATTGTCTATTAGAACCAAAGGGCTACCTCCATTAATAGAAGTCATACCACGAATGTTAAAGTCTTTTTGTTGCCCAGGTCCAGAACCTCCTGTAATTTGTAATCCAGGCATTGTTCCCTGTAGTGCACTCATAGCATTGATAACAGGACGATCGCCAATGACCTCATCCATTTTGACTTGCGAGACAGCTCCTGTTAAGTTTTCTTTCTTTTGAGAACCAAAGCCAACTACAACTACTTCATCTAATAAATGTCTATCTTCTTTGAGAATCACTTTAATCGCCTTATCACTAACTTTTACAGTTTGCGATAAGTAGCCAATAAATGAAATTGTTAATGTGTTTTCGGAGCCTTTTAGTGCGATACTGAAGTTGCCTTCCATATCTGTAACCGTACCATTGGTTGTTCCTTTTTCTAAGATACTAGCACCAATAATAGGATATCCTTCTTCATCTATTATTATACCCTTTACTATAACTTGTTGCTGTGTTCGAGTTGTTGTAGCCTTAGGTTGTTCAGGTTTCTTTATTAGTAAGATATTATCGTCTTCGATTGAATAAGTAAGGTTTGTACCTGAAAGCAATGAAGCTAAAATGGTTTCAATTGGCGCATCTTTTTCGTGAATAGTTGCGTTTTGATTAACGTCAATCTGGTTGTTGTTATAAAAGAACTTGTAGTCAGAGCTCTTTTCAATCTCCTTAATGACACTAAGAATTGTAGCATTCGATTTTGAAACGGTTAAATACTTTTGATTAGCTCCATAGAGTCCAGAAGGAATCAATAATAGAGCTAATGCCAAGCCTAAACAATGTTTTCGGACATTGCTAAAGAGCAGGTTTTCCTGCCTTGGATTTGTGTTTTTTTGCATGATAAATTAGTATTAGATTACAGAAATAAAATATTCACTGGGTGGATTTAAAAATGGGTTGTGTTGCTTAATTAAAAAGCGCTATTTGTGTTTTCATAGCCCATTATTACTCCAGGATTATTTCTGAGGTTATTTTATTTTTTCAAGATTCTAAAATGTTCACCTTCCTCAATTACTGTAAGAACAGATACCCTGTCTATAAATTTTAAGATGTCTTTAAATGAATCTGTATCGATTGAGAATGTGAAGCGATATCCATTTGAAATGTTTTTATCGCATAGTATTTTCTTTCCATACCATCTTTCAAGTCGTGGTATAATGACGGATAAGGGCTGATCAATAAAAGTTAGAGCTTGTTTTTCTCTCCACGAAATATAGGTGTCGGCATCTATTTCTTCAATCTTATGACAATCGCCCTTTATTGAAAGTTTGTGGTTAGGAGTCAGTATAAATTCATTTTCGCCATTATTCGTTTGAGTAGGTAGTGTTACTTTAATATTTCCGTTAAGCAAGGTTGTTTCTGCTGACTTTTCTTCGGTAAATGAGAAAATTTCAAAAGCTGTGCCCAGTGCCATTACTTCCATTTTAGGAGTTGTTACGATGAAGGGATTTTCTGTGTTTTGTGCTACCTCAAAGAAACCTTGTCCTTCCAGTTTTACTCTTCGTTCTTTGTTTGTAAACTTGTTAGGATAGGTCAACTTACTATCAGGACCTAGAAGAACTGTTGTTCCATCGGGTAATTCAAGACGTTGAATGTGCTGAAGACCATTACTCCAAACACACATTTGCTGTTGATTGATGAGCGAGAAATCGAATTTAATAAACCAAAAAAGGCTGCTGATGAAAATCCCCAACATAAGTGATGCTGCAATATATCGCCAATGCAAAAGCTTTGATGTTGTTTTGGAGGAGCTGAATAGTTGTTTCTCAATTTTTGAAAGGGTAGCCTTCTTGTCAAATGCTTTCGGTTTGTCATTACTGGTTAACTCCCAAATCTGTTCTTGCGTTCGCATAGATTGACTTGAATTTAACAACTCTTTTTCTGTCTCCGCTTCTAATGTGTGGTTTAGAATTTTATGTAACGTCTCTTTTTTATTCATTGTATAAAGCACTTTATTTTGTGCATCTACTATAAATACGGATAAAGCCTAGTGATACCCTATATCGAAAATGAAATAAAGTTAAAAAAAGAGTGTTATAAGGTATAAGTGCTCTCTTAAGTGTTTCAAAGCGCGGGTGATAGAAGCTTCGACACTTTTTAAACTAATGTCAAGCTGTACAGCAATTTCTCTATTGGTAAGATTATTTTGCCGACTAAGGGTGAATATCTCTTTGCACCGTGGAGGAAGTTGCTCGATAAGTTCGTCAATAAAGTCGGATAAATCTGACGCGGCAATATCTTCTTCTACATCCTGATCCGAGGCATGTTCTAATGCAGAAATTAAAGATAGTTGGTAGAAGTCAGTTTTGTGTTTTCGAAATCTAT
This sequence comes from Bacteroides sp., assembly GCA_030151635.1. Taxonomy (GTDB): domain Bacteria; phylum Bacteroidota; class Bacteroidia; order Bacteroidales; family Bacteroidaceae; genus Bacteroides_E. Next base: position 9,220 of record JASLDF010000111.1, read on the forward strand.
CGAAAATCAAGTTCCTAGTAATAATAAAGAGGTAGCCTTTGAGGTTTTTTAATTCATTAATGGAGTGTCGGTTAAGCCACAATTTAATAAAAACCTCTTGTACAATTTCATCGGTAAATTCTGGGGTCACATAGAGAGCACTAAAACTAGCTATATGATCGGCATATAGTTCGTAGATGTGTGTAAAAGCTGTATGATTATCTTTTTTTAGAAGTTTAATTAATTGCCTGTCTTCTATGGTTGTGCTCACAGTGGTGGACGATTTAAAATTAGTTCAACATCAAAGTAAATGAAAAATAATGTTAACTAACGTGCTTTTTTACTTAAAATATTTTACACACTGTACTTGTTCAATAGAATGAAAGGATATAAAACACGTATATAATTACTAATCAGCATTAGTAATATTTTCAATATTACGTTTTACTTTCACATAGGCAGAGGATGTTGATGGGTTCTTTTGCTTTTAAGGATGAAAGAAGTTGTAGATTTTCCACCCTTATTTAGAAAGCTACCACCTAGTTTTTACTTTACTATGATAAAATGTTTTTTTTATAAGGAGTATCGATATAGAAAGAACATACTGATGCATTGGGGTAACATTAGTGCAGGTATTAGTATACCACAAATTTATCAACCAAAAGCATTTTATATTTTACAGAAAGCCTTACCTTTGCACCCGCTAAATAAATTATAAATTCATTTCTGTCGTTTCCTAAGGCAGAAATCGTGTGCTTGGTCAACCACGTAAAAAACAAGATGTATGAAACAAAAAT
>JASLDF010000140.1 GCA_030151635.1 Bacteroides sp.
CCATCAAGCGGAGCACAACGGATTGTAGCTTTAGTTTCTTCTTTAATTTTAGCTTCTGTTTCGGCAGTGCCATCCCAGTGTGCCATAACGAAATTACCACTTTCAACTTTTTCTTTGAAGTCTTCGTAAGTATCTACGTCGAAAGTATGCTCTTCACGGAAATCGAATGCTTTTTTGAATATGTTCTCTTGCATTTCGTCAAGAAGATTCTTCACAAATTCTTCGATACCATCAATAGACACAGTAGATTTCTCTAGTGTATCACGACGCATCACTTCCATAGTGTTGTTTTCAAGGTCACGAGCACCAAGTACCAAGCGTACTGGAACACCTTTCAATTCGTAGTCTGCAAATTTAAATCCTGGACGTTTGTTATCAGCAGAATCATATTTTACAGAAATACCCATTGCTTTTAGTTTAGCAATAATAGGGTTTACTTTCTCATCGATTGCAGCAAGTTGATCGGCACCCTTGTAAATAGGAACAATAACCACTTGAATTGGAGCCAATTTTGGAGGCAATACCAAACCGTTATCATCCGAGTGTGTCATGATTAATGCACCCATCAAACGAGTAGATACACCCCAAGAAGTAGCCCAAACGTATTCCATTTGGTTTTCACGATTCACGAACTTAACATCAAATGCTTTCGCAAAGTTTTGACCTAAGAAGTGAGAAGTACCACTTTGAAGAGCTTTACCATCTTGCATCATTGCTTCGATAGTATAGGTATCAAGTGCACCAGCAAAACGTTCTGTTTCCGATTTCACACCTTTTACAACAGGCATAGCCATGTATTTTTCAGCAAATTCTGAATAAACATTAAGCATCTTAACCGTTTCTTCAACTGCTTCTTCACGGGTTTCGTGAGCTGTGTGACCTTCTTGCCACAAGAATTCTGCAGTACGAAGGAAAAGACGAGTTCTCATTTCCCAACGGAAAACGTTAGCCCATTGGTTACAAAGAATTGGAAGGTCACGGTAAGACTGAATCCAGTTTTTGTATGTATTCCAAATGATTGTTTCCGATGTAGGACGGATAATAAGCTCTTCTTCAAGCTTAGCTTCTGGATCAACTACAACACCAGAACCATCTTCAGCGTTCTTTAAACGATAGTGTGTAACAACAGCACACTCTTTAGCAAAACCCTCAACGTGGTCTGCTTCACGGCTCAAGAAAGACTTGGGGATAAGTAACGGGAAGTAAGCATTAACGTGACCAGTTTCTTTAAACATATCGTCAAGTTGACGTTGCATTTTTTCCCAAATAGCATAACCATATGGTTTAATTACCATACAACCACGCACAGCCGATTGTTCTGCCAAATCAGCTTTTATCACCAACTCGTTATACCATTGCGAGTAGTTAACGCTACGTTTGGTGAGATCTTTCAGTTCTTTCGCCATTATATCTTTTTATTTATAAAATTATAGTTTCTATTGAAGTGCAAAAATACAAATTAAACCTATTTAAACCTATATCGATTAAATAAATATTAGCTAGACAATCGTTATTAAAAGAAGATAATTTTTATTATAAACATTTTAGCTGTATCATTATAAAATTAACTTAAAATTAACATTCATATGCAACAAAGACCTTTTTTCTATCTGTTATTTGTTTGTTATGTGGCTTTGTGTGGATTCACTATCCCCGACAAAGACATGGAAAAATTAATTCATGGAAAATACATGAGTTATAATACCCTGACTATCGATTTTGGAGACTATGAAGAGTTTGCAGATCTCGAATCAGAAGGAATTTCGCAAATAGCAACTTTAACCATTGAAGATACCACTGATTATTCTAGTGACAATCGACAACAAATTAACTCCACGGTAAAAATAGTTCTAAATGTAGCCATCGAAGAAGCTACGAGTCATATCGAAGTGAATTTTAATATTGAAGCGAAGGGGAAATGGTTTGTTAAAGACGGATTCTTGGAACTTTTCTATCTACCTAACACTGTTTATATTCAAAAAGAGGAGCCTATTACTAGAGGAAATAAACAGATTGCAAACATTTATGTGCAATTCGCCAATCTATATATGAATAGTCTTGTAGATGAATTTAAATCTGAATTGTGCAAAGCAAATAAATATAAAATTACATCAATAGACGAGCATAAATTCACTATTCTCGAACCAATAGACGATGAAGGCACTCAAGAATTAGAAGTTACCTACATCAAAATAGACTAAAACGTAGTATCATAAAAAATCATCAATGCTTATGCTAAAAAAACTTTCACTCCTATTTATTTTACCCATTCTAGTTCTTTCCAGCTGTAACGATGCCGATAAAGCACTAGAAAAACTAATTGTTGGAGAATACTGTAACACAAATAATACAGGCACAGACACAAGTAGTTTAGCGTTATTTAAAGGTATATATGGTGACGAAATAAATTGTGAATTAAAAATAAATACGGGCGAGCTCGTTGTTTTCAACAAGGACAAAAGTCTTAAAACACTGGGCATGATTGAGTTTGAATTCTCTTTTTCCGAAGATGACGACGAAATCTTAATTATTGAATGCAATTCACTATTCAACACCGAGGGGAGTTGGAATGTAAAATCGGGCCTGCTTAAACAGTATATAAATGCAGACTCGTTTAATTATCAAATCAGTGAAAAGGAAGTTACTGGTGATCGTTTGTTAGCAGAACATTTAGATGCGCAAGTGTCAAAATTTGTTTTAAACATATCCGAATCTATGCGACAGGATATGACTAAAACAATAGTCGGTAATATCCCCGAGATAGATTCTACAAGCTTCATTCTTCATCAAAAAGGAGATACTGAAGAAGATGAAGATTCTGAAGTACTTTATGAAAGAATGCAAGAATAACTAATACAACAAACGCTACCCAAAATTTTGGATAGCGTTTGTTATCATATCTAGAGGCATTCATAATCTCGATTCGAGCAATACCCTCAATTCCTTTTCTAACTTATCTTTTACCTCGGCCATATCAAGCTTATGTCCCAATTCTGTAGCCAAAGAGGTTACCCCTTTGTCAATGAAGCCACAAGGATTAATGTAACTAAAATAACGCAAGTCTGTATTGACATTAAATGCAAGTCCATGCATGCTCACAAAATGACTACAACGTACACCTATGGCACAAATTTTACGCTCTCGTGGCGTATCTATATCCAGCCACACACCGGTAGCTTTTTTAACCCTACCCGCTTCAATACCATACGATTTACATACCCGAATGACAGCTTCTTCAAGCACATGAATGTAATCCTTTAATCCTAAATGATAACGATCCAAATCAATCAACGGATAGCAGACAACCTGACCAGGTCCATGGTACGTAATATCACCACCACGGTCAATGTGAAAATAAGTCGCTTCTATTTTTTTTAATTGTTCGTCACTAATGAGCATATTTTGATCTTCCCCGTTTTTACCAATGGTATAAACATGGGGGTGCTCGCATATTAAAAGGTAATTATCGGCACCTTCGCCAGCTCTCTTCTTTTCAATAATATGGTCAAAGAGCTTAGTTTGCTTATCCCACGCTTCGTGGTAAGCAATCGTGCCTAGATTTTCGGTTATCAAGTTCATATTAACAAATATAAGTTGTTTTAACTAAATGTAGATATAATAAATTGAATTAAAAACTAATGTGTCCTATTCTTAATTAATTCAACATCATTAGCGATAATTTACACAATATAGTAGCTAATATCTAATTAATATTTTTTACATTTGTCTACATGATAAACAAACCAAACTTAGACTTCGACTTTCCTCAAGTAGATTTGCCTAGCAATATTTTAGCTTGGCATGACATACGAGAGAATCTATTAAACTTATACAAACAGGCTTGCAAGCTAAAAGCTTGTATATTTGCCATTTGCGTGAAAGGTAAAACCAGCGCATCAATCAACTTGATAGATTATACAATTAATGAAGGCGATTTAATTACGCTTTTTCCAGGCAGTATTATTGAATTTAAAGGAGACAACAACCCTGTACAATTTTGCTTTGTTGGCTTTTCTTCTGATGTTATTTGCCAAGTCAATTTAATGGAAACTTGTGGTACTTCGTATCCAAAGATTCTTGACCAACCCATTATCAACATTCACGGTCCTGGCCAAAGATACTTGCAAGATTATTTTACCTTGTTTTCTAATGTAACGAACGACGAAACGGTCGATTTACACCCTGACATCATTCTATATCAGCTTAAGAGTCTTTTGCTAGGTGTGAGTAATGTCTATGAGAAGCAACCTTATAATCCTATTGCTTGTAGCCGTCAAGAACAAATTTACAGAGATTTACTGCAACTCATTACGAAACATTACCTAACCGAAAGAACTGCTCAATTTTATGCACAGCAACTCGGTTTGACACCTCAACACCTTAGTACTACAGTGCGTTTAGTGACAGGTGGTACAGTTCTTGATTTAATTGCTCATGTAGTCATATTGGATGCTAAAGCAAAACTGAAATCAACGAACCTTTCGGTACAAGAGATTTCGTATGCTCTAAACTTCCCCACTCCTTCTTTTTTTGGAAAATACTTCAAAAGGTATGTAGGGATGAGTCCATTATCTTACAAACAGCTAAAATAAAAAAAAAGACCTAGCAAAATATTTTGCTAGGTCTTTTTTATTTATTTGAGCCATACTTACAATTCAGAACATATAGCCTAAAGAGAGATAGGTATTGAAGTTTTGTCCTTTAGATATAGAGTTTCCATTAATTTCTTTAACAGCTTTCATTAGTCCAAAGTCAAAACCCCAAGAGAGTTGCCAACAGTCATCATATTCAATTCCAAACTTTAACCCTAAGCCCATATCGAAACGTTTTAAGGCGTCGAACGTATCATACTTTTCTCTGGCAGTTATTCCTCCATCTTGATTTGGATATGCTTCTTGTGTAGTTTTACCGAAAAGACCATAAGCAACGTATGGACCAAACTCTGCCAATAAATTAAAACTACTTGACAAACGTTGTTTATATCCTACATGAAGAGGTATTTCCAAATAAAAAGCATTCAATCGAAGATCTACAACATCGTCTACCTTTCCACCCTTTTCGGTTAAGAATAAACCGGAAGTCAGCATAAAATGGCTCGCTTTGGTCATCGGTAATAAATACTCGGTCTTAGCCCCAATTTTAAAAGAAGTGATATACTTAAAATCGTACGATTTAATCTTACTG
>JASLDF010000145.1 GCA_030151635.1 Bacteroides sp.
TATTTCAAATATCTTAGCTTCTTGTACTACTTGTATTGTTTATGTAATATTGTTCAAAGATCGCTTATCTTTTGCAAGCAACGCTAGGCGTTATTTGCGGTTGCAAAGGTAAAAACTTTTATTCGAAAACCAAAAGAAAATTTGATTTTATTTTTGAAGTTTTTTATTCTAAAAGTATTCTAAACTTTTAAACCCCTTTTATAAACATCTCAAAGATTAAGGCCTTGTTCTCTTACAAAGCGAGTGCAAAAGTAGTCGGTTTATCCTACACTTCCAAACACAATTGCCTTTTATTTCAAAGTTTTTCATACTCCTTTTGCTATATAGTTATTACAACGCAAGTTAGCTATAAAAGTTTTTTACGATAGGTTTTGTTAACCTTTACATCACCCCTATCTACTCCTTATTATATAGAGTTATTTTGAAATAGACGATCGCTTGAAAATTTAAACAAGAAGTTTTGCCACTCTCTCCCTAGTGAAAACAAAAAAGTCCCAATTCCACCCCTGCCCTATTTACGAGATTTAAGCAATTCGTAATAAAATCTATTTGACTTTTTTCAAAATTAAATTAAATCCACCACAGCCAATTAAAGACCACCGTCGCATTATCAGCAGAAAAACAACAGTGAAAACAAAGAATTAAACTTCACCATTTTCCTCCTCCCTGAGATAACTCAGTCTTCTTACTAAGAGTACGCTGTTGTCTTTCAAAGAGAACTCACGCTTCTTTGGGAGACAAATTATAGAGGTTGTGGCTACTATTGATAACTCTATTAAAACATCATTTTAAAAGCAGCCGAACAATATGGAGAACCCCTAAAGAAGAAATCATTGCCTTTAAACATATATTTAATAGATCTCTCCTTGTATTCAGCCGAACGCATCGCATGTATACCTACAGTAAAAGGGATAGATATCTTTTTAGATAACTTAATTTCTGGACGAAGACCCACAATTAAATATTGATGCGTGAACAAAAAATCACTTCCACCTCTATCAACGACTGCCATTTGACCATTCATTTCAACCGCAACACCCAAATCAAACCACTTCGCCAATTGATAACTTGTTGATAAAGCCAGCCCATCTTTCAGTGATATATTAACTTTAAATCTACCCTGTAAAAACCAATTCAGATAGAATGCAGGAAAAAGCATCGGTACCCCAAACGAATTATTCAATGCCAAGCCACCGCCAACTTCCAAATTAGGGCGTACTCTATAAATAAATAATGTACTAGCACTTCCTAATATATTACGGAAGCGAAGATGGCTAGGTTTCAGCTGAGATGTATAAACACCTGCACCTACGGAGAAAAGAAATGACCACTTGGTAGAAATTGGACGAATATGACTAATACCTAATCCATAGTTTAAAATTTTATCCAATACCAAATCTTCAGTAAAATTATGATTGTCTAATTTTACATAAGAGGCTGCTGCACCCAACATCCACGCTTTAGGGCGATTTGTTTGATCAATTTTTACCGACAAAGGGATATTAATTCCTCCTTGGTAAACAATCGAGGAACCTTCTGCATCACCAACAGGCTTACTATGTTCGCCATCCTGCATTCTAAAACTAGATTTTCCAAAATATTCAGTCTTCAAGACTAATTGTGCATTAGCATAAAGACTAAACACAAACACAGATAAAACAAGTAGCATCACTCTCATATTTTTCATTTTTTTTTTGCAAATATCACTGAAAGAGTATGATTCATCAATTATATTTGACGAAGCCCTAGCTTGCTTTTGACGAATCGTACAACTACTTATCAACTAAAAGGGTACATTTGAAAAATGAAAATAAAACTATTAAACAAAGAGCACTATATTATATATGGATATTGGGTACTCGTCTTTTTAACCCAGTTTGTACAAGTTATGCCTCAAAGTCACTCACTGCTTGAAGCACTACTTTACTGTACAATAATGGTAGTGACAATATATCCAATTTCTAATTTTTTAAGCGGTAAATTATTAATCAAAGCCATGAAGAACAAAGCCACAAACCGCTTTATTCTTCAATTCGTGGCCTTTACAATTTTAGTAGGAATACTTTTTGGTGCAAACATTCTCCTCTTTACTTGTTTAGAACAAAGAGGATACTTTCCAATATCTAGGTATTTTAGTATGGATTACGTAACACCATATATGATTATTATAGCTCCTATATCTGCAGGTGCAATAATCAACATCTCTATTTGTGGCATTCGGTTTTTATTAGAATACATCCATTCGCAAAAAACATTAGTAGAATATCAACTTAAAAGCTTACAGCATCAATTCACCCCACACTTCATGTTTAATGTTTTAAATCATATACATGTTTTAATGCAGACTGACATAGAATTAGCTTCCGAATTACTTATTCAATACTCTGGTGTATTAAGATATCAGCTTTATAATAACGAGCACGAAATAACTTTAAGTAAAGAAATTCAGTTCTTAAAAGATTATATTGAAGTGGAAAAAATGAGATGGCAAGGAAAGATAGTTGTAAATACTACATGGGACATCAAGGACGAGCAACTTAAAATTCCTCCCTTACTTTATGTTACATTCTTAGAAAATGCATTCAAGCACGTAGACAAGTCGGAAAAAGATTTAGGTGAAATAGATATAGCATTAAAACAAGACAGCAACACAATTCTATTAAAGGTAACAAATAGCCAAACAACTATAAAAAAGAGAAATCTTGAATCGTCGGGATTAGGTCTAAAAAACATTCAAGAAAGACTCCAAATTTTATTCTATGGCAGACACGAACTAATAATCAACAATAAAGAAAACAGTTATTCAATTACACTAACCATTAAGTTATGAGCAACCATTCAATTTTTCAAAATCAAGAAATTAAACTTAAATGTTTAGTCGTAGATGACGAAGCTATCGCAATTAAAGGAATATCAAACTACATCCAAAAAGTAGATTTTCTTCATCTTGTTGCTACAGCAAGTTCTGCCCAGGAAGCGATGGATATTTTAGAGGAAACACCTATCGATATTTTATTCTTAGATATCAATATGCCTAAAGTATCTGGTTTGGAGCTATTAGAATCGTTAACCGACGCCCCATTAACGATTTTCACAACTGCCTACTCCGAATATGCACTGGATGGTTTTAGGCTACATGTAGTAGACTACTTAATGAAACCTATTCCTTTTCAACGGTTTTACGAAGCATGTCAATTGGCAAAGCAGACTTTTTTATCCAAAATATACAGAGAGGCCGACTTAGCAAGTCAAGAATCATATGTATATATTCGACAAGGAGACTCTTTCGAGAAAATAGATCCAAGTGATATTATATACGTAGAGGGAATGCAGAATTATCTTAAGCTACACCTTAAAACTAAAAACGTAGTTATTCACCAAACAATGTCATCACTGGAAGAACTATTACCACAAGCAATTTTCTTCAGAACTCATCGTTCTTATTTGATAAACATGAACTATATTCATCAAATTTCTGGTGGTCAAGTAGCAATGAGCAATGGAGATAAAATAGCCATCGCAAAACCTAGACGACAAGCCTTACTTGATAGTGTAGTGATGAAAAAATTGATTAGTAAATAAAGATTATATAAACAAACAAAAAGCAAGTGCGAATGAGAGCAAAAAAAAAAACAGAACCTTAAATAAATAAAGTTCTGTTTTAATATCTTACAGTCTACTGGAAAGACTTCTTTTAAAGTGAAGAGGATGAGATTTGAACTCACACAACCAAAGGTCACTACCCCCTCAAGGTAGCGCGTCTACCAATTCCGCCACCCCTCCAAATAGAGAAGAGCGAAAGACGGGATTCGAACCCGCGACCCCAACCTTGGCAAGGTTGTGCTCTACCAACTGAGCTACTTTCGCAATAAGTGTGGGCAAAGATGGATTCGAACCACCGTAAGCTCGCGCTAGCAGATTTACAGTCTGCCCCATTTGGCCACTCTGGTATTTGCCCCACACAACAAGATTGTTATCTCATTTGCGTGTGCAAAGGTAAAGAAACAGATGGACTATGCAAACTTTTAGCCCACTAATCTTCACTTTAAACACACTTTTTTATTTTAACTCATACGGTTTAAATAGTCCAAATAAGTAAAGTCTTTGTAAACCATAGGCTTACTCTCTTTTGTCCAAATAGCAATAGATGGGTGATGAATACCATTAAAAAGGTTTGTTTTTACCATAGTATAATGAATCATATCTTTAAAAACGAGAACATCACCAATTTTCAATTCATGATCAAAGCTCCAGTCTCCCATAAAATCGCCACTCAAACAAGAATTCCCTCCCATACGATAAACGAATTTACCTTCGTTACCCATTTCTGCTCCTTCAATTTCGGGCTGATAAGGCATTTCCAAACAGTCTGGCATATGGCATGTAAAACTTACGTTAAGAATAGCTGTCTTCACATTTTGATTATTTACAATGTCTACTACTTTAGAAGTAAGTACTCCCGTTTGCCAAGTAAAAGCAGACCCTGGCTCCAAAATAACTTTTAGATGAGGATGGCGAGCTTTAAAACTTTTCAGTACCTCAATCAAATGATTACGATTATAATCTTTGCGGGTCATCAAGTGTCCACCACCAAAATTAATCCATTTTATTTGATCTAAGTATTTACCAAATTTAGATTCAATAGAGATAATTGTTTTCTCTAAATCAAATGAAGTAGATTCACATAGGTTATGAGAATGAAATCCTTCAATACCTTCTGGTAATTGGTCTGGTAATTGATCAAAAGTAACACCGAAACGACTACCAGGTGCACAAGGATTGTACAAATCTGTCTCCACAACAGAATATTGAGGATTTACACGTATCCCACACGAGATACGATGCTCTTTATTAGCTGCAATTTTCCCATAGTAATTTGCATACTGAGAGAGAGAGTTGAACGTAATATGACTACTACAGCGCATTATCTCTGGAAGATCTTCATCTGTATAAGCAGGAGAATAGGTGTGTGCAAAGTTGCCAAACTCCTCGAATGCCAAACGAGCCTCATAAAGAGAGCTAGCCGTACAAGACTTAATGTATTCTCTGAAAATAGGGAATGACTTCCACATTGCAAACGATTTGAATGCAAGAATAATTTCAACACCAGCCTCATCAGCAACATTTTTTATTTTCTCTAAATTGCCTCTTAAAAGCGACTCATCCATAATATAAGATGGGTTCGGAAACTGACTATAATCAATCATATATGTATATTCTTTTATTAGTTCAATATTTTAAAACGAGCAAAACGAAGTAATAATTGCTTCGTACCCACATTTTCAAAAGCAATAGTGGCTTTGGCATTATCACCTGCTCCATCTATGGCTTCTACAACACCTATACCAAATCGCTCATGTTCCACACGCTTGCCTACTACAAGATCTGTAAATAAGTTAAGATTAGATGATGAATTTGCTGGAGGTAACGACTGGACACGTTTTAATGTTCGGTTATCCGTGCTTGATTGTGGATTTAAATTATTCCTATTTTCTAATTTACGAGCTATTTGATCTTTCATTCGAGAAGCAGAATCAACAACTTGCTTGCCCAAAGCTACTCCATAAGCAGCTTTAACGTATTGTCCATCAATTTCTGATAAGAAACAGCTGGGCTTACCAAACTCTAATTTACCATAACGACTTCTGCTTTTGGCATAAGTCAACACACAAGTCTCTTCAGCACGCGTTAAAGCTACATAGAACAAGCGTCTTTCTTCTTCCAATGCTTTTGGAGAATCACCCGACATGCTACTTGGGAATAAATCATTCTCAAGACCTACCACAAATACATTTCTAAACTCAAGCCCTTTTGAAGCATGAATCGTCATTAACGTTACTTTGTTGTAATCGTCTTCCGAATCACTATCTTGATCTGTCAATAAAGAGACTTCTGATAGGAAGTCGTATAAATAGATTCCTTCTTGTCCTTCTTCAATTCTCGAAGAGCAATATTCACTTAACCCATTCGCCAATTCATCAATATTTTCTTTGCGGGCTAAATTCTCGGGAGAGTTATCTAATAAGATTTCAGTCATCACACCAGACTCTCTTATTATTTTAGTTCCCAATTCATATGCATTAAGGGTTTCCACCTCACTTTTAAAAGACTCAATTAGCTCTACAAAACCTTGAATCTTAGCATGGGTTCCTTTATTGATGCTTACACCATAAGTTAGAGGTTCGGTAACCACTTCCCAGTAACTTACTTCATTGCGAATTGCTGCTTCTGCTAGTTTACTAAGCGTAGTAGCTCCTATTCCACGTGTTGGATAATTTATAATACGCTTTAAAGCCTCTTCGTCTTTAGGATTAACGACCAAACGGAAATAAGAAATAATGTCTTTTATCTCTTTACGCTGATAGAATGACAAACCTCCATAAATTTTATAGGGTATTGCACGTTTACGAAAAGCCTCTTCAAACAGACGACTTTGAGCATTCGTACGGTAAAGTATAGCAAAATCTGCATACTCACCATCTTGGGCAACCTTTAAATCTTTAATTAGTTTTGCAACAATCTCTGCTTCTTCGGTATCACTATAAGCTTGATGGATTTGAATTTTATTACCCTCCATATTTTCAGAAAACACTTCTTTTGGAATTTGCTGCACGTTCTTTTTAATAAGACTATTTGCTGCAGCTACAATATTCTGAGTTGAACGGTAATTCTGTTCTAGCTTGAAGGTCCTAGCTCCTTTAAATGTTTCTGTAAATTCAAGGATATTATCAATATCAGCACCACGAAAAGAATAAATACTTTGAGCATCATCGCCTACAACACATATTTTTTGATAATTTCCTGCCAACTGTTGCACTACACAGTGTTGTGCAAAGTTTGTATCCTGGTACTCATCAACCAAAATGTATTTAAACTGTTCTTGATATTTCTTTAGAATTTGTTCGTTATCCCTAAATAAAAGAAACGTTTGGAACAACAAATCATCAAAATCAAGGGCATCTGCAGCTCTACACCTATCCCAATATCTGCGATAAATATCACGAACTGCAGGCATATTCATTGCCGAATCTCTTTCAAAAGCATTCCTATTCGTTGCATATGCTGCAGGAGTTATTAAATGATTTTTTGCTTGAGAAATTAAATTCAACACAGCTGCTGGTTTATACTCCTTATCACTAAGCTGCATCTCTTTTATTATTGTTTTTACCAAACTACGACTATCACTCGTATCGTAGATTGTGAAGCTAGAGTTCATATTTAGAGCTTCAGACTCCGTGCGAAGTATACGGCTAAATATAGAGTGGAAAGTTCCCATCCATAAATAGCGAGCACGCTCACTACCAACTATCCTGCCAATACGCTCTTTCATTTCCCGAGCAGCTTTATTAGTAAATGTTAAAGATAGTATATTCCAAGGTGCCAATCCTTGCTCTAGTAAATAGGCTATTTTATAAGTCAAAACACGAGTTTTACCAGAACCTGCCCCAGCAATAACAAGCGAAGGGCCATCTATGTATAAAACTGCATCTTTTTGACTGGGATTTAATTCATCTATATAATTGGGCATTGTTCTCTATTATCAATGATTTTAGATTGCAAAGATAAAAGTTTATTATCAACACAACGAACATTTTATTTATTCTGATGTTATGTATATAGTTTCAATCAAAATTGAACTTTTATGAATACATTATTAATGTCTTTAATTATTACAACTATGAATATTTTCGAATTACCAAAATTACCATATGCAAATGGTGCGTTAGATCCAGTTATTAGTGAAGCAACAATCAATTTCCACCACGGAAAACACCTGCTTAACTACGTTAACACATTGAACACACTTGTTAAAGGTACAGAATTTGAAGGTAAAGATATTGAACACGTAGTTAAACATGCTCCTGAAGGACCGATGTACAACAATGCTGGTCAAGTTCTAAACCACTCACTATATTTCCTACAATTCAATCCAAAACCAAAAAGCGACAAACCAGCAGGTAAACTAGCAGAAGCTATTAACCGTGATTTCGGTAGCTTTGAAAACTTCAAAGAAGAATTCAACAAAGCATCTGTAACACTATTCGGTTCTGGCTGGTCATGGCTATCAGTTAACAAAGAAGGAAAACTAGTAATTACAAAAGAAACTAATGGTGGCAACCCTGTTCGTTCAGGCCTTAAACCACTTCTAGGATTCGATGTTTGGGAACACTCATACTACCTAGACTACCAAAATAGAAGAGCTGACCACATCAGTGCTTTATGGAGCATTATCGATTGGGAAGTTGTAGAAAAACGCTTCTAATTTTTAGGTTTTAATTAATAAACAAAGGGCGTGTCATTTATTTGACACGCCCTTTGTTTTTATG
>JASLDF010000148.1 GCA_030151635.1 Bacteroides sp.
GGTTGGTATCATCTTTTGAAGGCTTTATTTTTTAAGAAACGAGCAAAAATGTTAGATTTGCTACTTGTTGCAGTTAAACCAGAATATCAAAATAAAGGTGTTAATGCCTTGCTATTCTATGATTTAATTCCGATATATAAAGAACTTGGCTTCGAGTATGCCGAGACAAATCCTGAACTTGAACTAAATGATAAGGTACAAGCGCAATGGAGCTACTTTAATACAGAGAACCACAAGCGTAGACGTGCTTTTACAAAGAAATTAACTGATTAATACTATGGCAGAAGACTTGATTAATAAAACAAATTCGAGCGTTGAATATACTGATGATAACATCAGGCACTTGAGCGATATGGAGCATATCCGTACTCGCCCTGGGATGTATATTGGTAAACTTGGAGATGGTAGTTATGTTGAAGACGGTATTTATGTTTTATTAAAAGAGGTTTTAGACAATAGTATTGATGAATTCAAGATGAACTCTGGTTCTCACATTGATATTAAAATAGACGATAATTTAACTGCTACTGTTCGAGATTACGGTCGTGGTATTCCGCAAGGAAAACTGATTGAGGCTGTAAGTGTCTTGAATACAGGTGGTAAATATGATAGCAAAGCCTTTAAAAAGAGTGTAGGACTAAATGGAGTCGGGATTAAGGCTGTAAATGCACTAAGTGCTCATTTTGAGGTAAAGAGTTATCGTGAAGGAAAGGTTAGACATGCAGTTTTTGAAAAGGGGAATCTTGTTTCCGACCATACAGAAGCTTCGACCGAAAAGAATGGTACTTTCGTTTCCTTTGTTCCTGATAGTAGCTTGTTCATAAATTATGAGTTTCGAGGGGAGTATATTGAAAATATGCTCAAAAATTACACATATCTTTCGGCAGGTTTAATCATCAATTACAATGGGGTTAAAATGGAGTCGAAGAATGGCTTGGAAGATTTGCTGAATGACAATATTACATCAGAAGCTCTCTATCCAATTATCCATTTGAAGGGTGAAGATATTGAAATAGCCTTTACACATACATCTCAATATGGGGAAGAGTATTATTCGTTTGTGAACGGACAACACACTACTCAGGGAGGTACTCATCAAAGTGCTTTTAAGGAGCATATTGCTCGTACAATCCGAGATTACTATAACAAGAATCATGACTTTAGCGACATTCGTAATGGGTTGGTTGCTGCAATTGCGATTAATGTTGAAGAACCATTGTTTGAGAGTCAAACAAAGATTAAATTAGGGTCTACACACATGTCTGCAACAGGTTCTACAGTTAATAAGTATGTGGGCGATTTCATGAAGGTTGAGGTCGATAACTATTTGCATAAACACATTGCTGTTGGTGATGTCTTGTTAAAGAAAATTCAAGAGTCTGAAAAAGAGCGTAAGGCAATTGCTGGTGTAACTAAAATTGCACGAGAGAGAGCTAAAAAGGCAAACTTACATAACAAAAAATTAAGAGATTGTCGTGTCCACTTAAGTGATGCGAAAGGTGAATTACAAGAAGAATCTTCAATTTTTATTACCGAGGGAGACTCTGCTAGTGGTTCTATAACGAAGAGTAGGGATGTGAATACTCAAGCTGTATTTAGTTTACGTGGTAAGCCTTTGAATTCATTTGGATTGACTAAGAAGATTGTGTACGAGAACGAAGAATTTAATCTTCTTCAAGCTGCCTTAAACATTGAAGATGGTATAGAGGGGTTGAGATATAATAAAGTAATTATTGCAACCGATGCCGATGTTGATGGTATGCACATCCGACTATTATTAATTACTTTCTTTTTGCAGTTCTTCCCAGATTTAATCAAGAAGGGGCATGTATATATTCTCCAAACGCCTCTATTTAGAGTTCGAAATAAGAAAGAAACTCGCTATTGTTACTCAGAAGAGGAGCGTGTAGACGCTATCAACCACCTAGGACCAAATCCGGAGATTACTCGATTTAAAGGTTTAGGTGAAATATCTCCTAATGAATTTAAGCACTTTATAAATGAAAACATCTCTTTGGAGCAGGTTAAATGGCGCAAGTCGGACTCTGTTAGTGATTTGTTGGAGTTCTATATGGGCAAAAACACGATGGAGCGTCAAGAGTTTATTATTGATAATTTAGTTGTTGAAGAAGATTTAGCATAATGAAAAGAGCGATATTCCCAGGTACATTCGACCCATTTACTATTGGGCATCAATCTATTGTAAATCGAGCATTAACCTTTATGGATGAGCTGATTATAGGGATTGGTATAAATGAAACCAAGCACACGTACTTTACCTTAGAGAAGAGGTTGGAACAAATTCAACGCTTTTATGCTGATAATCCTCGTGTTAAGGTTTGTGCGTATGCTACCTTAACCATCGATTTCGCAAAAGAAATGGGTGCCGAATTTATGATTCGCGGAATCCGTACGGTGAAAGACTTTGAATATGAGGAGTCTATAGCGGATATTAACAGAAGATTGGGAGGAATAGAAACTATTCTTTTATTTACTGAACCAGAGTTGAGTTGTATTAGCTCTACATTGGTGCGTGATTTGCTCTCTTTTGGTAAAGATATTAGTCAGTTTATACCAGAAGGTATGGAGCTCTAATCCCATGAAAAAAATCATATCACTTTGGTGTCTATTCTTGGTTTTCCACGTGGCTTATAGCCAACGAGGGAAGTCGGATTCTTCATTTTTACAGTCGGATAAACTTCAGGTGGCGAAAGATATTATTAACCAATTTTATGTTCATGATATTAATGATGAGCAATTGGTTGAAGGTGCTATTAAGGGTATGCTTAGTCAACTAGATCCATATTCTACATATCAAACAGCTTATGATGTTGAGATGTATAATCAATATGTTGAGGGTAGGTTTTTCGGTATAGGTTTGGAGTATAGAATTGCTAAAGATACACTATTTGTCATTAATACTATTCATAATGGTCCAGCAGAGCATGAAGGAATGCAGTCCGGTGATAAAATATTTAAAATTAATGGGCAAAATATCCCTACTGATGATGCGAAGCTTATTGAATTATTGCAAGGACCTAAGAATAGCAAAATAGTATTGGATGTCTACCGTCCGGGTGTAGGGGAACATTTAAAGTTTCTGTTAAAGCGAGGTAAAGTAGTTGTTAATAGTGTTGATGCTTGTTTTGTTCTACAGGACAAGGTTGGCTATATACGTTTACATCAATTTTCTAAAACTACTTCGAAAGATTTCGATAACGCTTTGAAGTCACTTTTAAAAGCTGAGTGTACTTCTATAATTTTAGACCTTCGTGGCAATGGAGGTGGTCTATTGAATGCTGCAATTGATGTCTCGAATGAATTCTTATCAGCTAAACAAGATATTGTTTCTGCAAAAGGAAATAAAGTTAATGTTGGAAGTTTTCAAGCAAAAGGAAATGGAGTTTTTCAAGAGGGAAAGTTAGTAGTTCTTGTTAATCGGAACTCTGCTTCTGCCAGTGAAATTGTTGCTGGGGCTATTCAAGATTGGGATAGAGGAGTTATTATAGGAGAGCGAACACTTGGTAAAGGTTTGGTTCAACGTCCTATTAATCTACCCGATAAATCAAGAATTAATTTAACAATAGCCTATTATTATACACCTTCAGGAAGATGTATTCAGAAGACCTTCGATTATAAAAATGGCGGTGTTGGGGTTATAGATTCTGTGAGTTTACAGACAACTCCTTTTTATACGCAAGTTGAAAATCGTATCGTGTATGGTGGTGGAGGGATTGAGCCTGATGTCCTTTTAAAGCATAGAACAAAGTTAGATGATGAACCCAAAGTGTTTACTTCTCTTCATAATTTATTTCTTTCTACTTCTATCTCTGCATATATTAATGTAAACATGTTTAATCTCAAAGCGAAATACTCTGATGATGTAAATCGTTTTATTGCTGAATACAATGTAGAGGATTCTTTATTGGGTAAAGTGGTGTATGATATGTTAAAGGCAAAAAATATAAGCCTTTCCGCGAATGATAAAGAATTGTTGTTTGTTTACTTAAAAGCCATTGTAGGTAAAAGAATATGGGGTAAAAATGCTTTTTATAAAATATCAGCAACTGTTGATCCATATATAGAACAAGCATTAAAGGCTATAAAGTAGTTATGCCAAGACTTTCTTGCTGAGATAACGAATGGGGTAGACCGCAGAGATAAATCCTACTAAAAGTACGGTAAATGCTGTAATTATGATATCCCCCATCTCTAAGCTAACTGGATAGCTAGAAGATACAAACATTCCGCCATTACCAAGGGTAATTATTCCAAAGTATTGTTGAATCAAAACTAATGCTATTCCTAATAGTAGTCCACTAATAGTTCCTATCACTGTTATTATTTGTCCTTCGAGTAAGAATATTCTAGACACTTGCTCTTTTGTAGCACCTAGATTAAT
>JASLDF010000163.1 GCA_030151635.1 Bacteroides sp.
GAAAACAGATTGCATCTGTACAAACAAAAATACGATAATTATGAGAAGAGTAGTTTTATTACGTCACGGACAAAGCACTTGGAATAAAGAAAATAGATTTACAGGATGGACAAATGTAGATTTGTCTGAACAAGGTGTTGAAGAGGCTAAAAAAGCAGGTAAGTACCTTAAAGATGCTGGTTTCAGCTTCGGCATTGCTTACACTTCATACTTGAAACGTGCCATTAAAACTTTAAATGTTACACTTGATGTAATGGATCAAGACTGGATTCCAGTGGAAAAAAGCTGGAGACTGAACGAGAAACACTACGGTAAACTTCAAGGTTTAAATAAAGCTGAAACTGCTGAGAAATATGGCGACGAACAAGTTCATATTTGGAGAAGAAGCTACGACATCGCGCCTCATGCCCTAGAATCTACAGACGAAAGAAGTGCATCTCAAGATGTAAGATATGCTGATGTGCCACCAGCTTACCTTCCTGAAACAGAATCTTTAAAAGATACAATCGAAAGAATTATGCCATATTGGGAGTGTGATATATTCCCATCATTGAAGAAGCACAAAGATATTCTTGTTGCTGCACATGGTAACAGTTTGCGAGGTATCATTAAAAACCTTAAAAACATTTCGGACGAAGCTATTTCTGAATTGAATTTACCAACGGCTATTCCTTATGTTTTTGAATTTGATGATAATTTAAACTTAGTAAATGATTATTTCCTAGGAGATCCGGAAGAAATTAAAAAATTAATGGATGCTGTAGCTAACCAAGGTAAAGCGAAATAAAGAGTCCTAACAATATGAAAGAAGGTGATTGTTCAAGAATGAATAATCACCTTCTTTGTTTTATTTTATCCCCACGATGCAGATAGTTGAAATATTATTAATTTCGCTCCCTAAAATAAGCAAGTACCCTAAGGGAGAAGTCTAAATCTTCTTTCAAGTACGTATTTGATTTATTCTTAGCTCTGTGTAAATAGAGAAGAAAACACACAAAGTCAGGGATTTTCAGCTTTCACAATCAACTATCAAATATTGGGCAATTTGAGATGCAATGGCATCGATTACGGGTATGACAACCGAGTTTCCCAACTGCCTATACATTTGTGTTCTAGACACAGGTATTACAAAGTCTGCAGGAAAACCCATAATACTTAAACACTCTTTTTTAGAGAGTAAACGAATACCCGTTTCTCCATCACGAACAAATGTACCCGTTAGCCTTTGTATTTTATGATAGCTTGATAGTAAAGTCTTCACAACTCCCGTCGTTGTTTGGTCAATGATATCGGGTTTTCCATCATCAACTTTAAATAAATAACTCTCTTGAAGATGTTTGGAGATGCTATATTTTTCTATATTTTTCTCAATAAAAGGACCTATATCGACCTTCTCCTTGTTTTTACAAACACGAGGGAAGTTAAATTTCTTATTCGGGTTGGTTACAGCTACTAAATAAAAACGTTTACGCTGCTGTGGCACGCCAAAATCTTGAGCGTCCAACACTTTTTGGTAAACAACATAGCCCAATTCTTGCAAAGAATCTACAATCACCTGCAATGTATTTCCACCATCATGGTTAATAATACCCGGAACATTTTCTAGAAAAACAACACGTGGCTTCTTCACCTTCAGAATGCGAACAATTTCGTGGAACATGGTTCCTTGAGTAGCATGATCAAATCCCTCCCTCTTCCCTATTCTACTAAAGGGCTGACAAGGAAATCCTCCACAAAGAACATCATGATCCGGAATACGATGTGCATCAATTTCCATAATATCACCATAGGGAACAGATCCAAAATTAGTGTAATAGGTGTATTTTGCATGTACGTCAATTTCTGACGAGAATAAACATTGACCGCCACAACCCTCAAAGGCTTGACGAATGCCACCAATTCCTGCGAAAAGGTCTATAAATGTAAATTTTCGATTAGGATTTTTTTCATCACTCTGCTGATGAGTTAAATGGGCCAACACGCCAGTATCTTTTAAAATATCCCTATACGTATATCTGTCGTATACGCATTTCTTATGAGTAGTCATCTGTCAATCTTGTAATAAGTAGTATTCTGGTGGAATCTTTTGTCCACTATATCATATCAATCATTGTAAATATACCGGTTATTATGTTGATTTTGGCTTTAATATCAAATTATTTGCTTAATCACTAATAATCAAAGCATTGCAAGAACACATTATAATGTACTTAAAGAATCTTCATGAAGTATTGTATCATATCACTCCTTTAATGGACTTTTTTGAACATCCATTCCATAATCTTCACCTATTTTCACACTCGCTAAACCAACAAATATTTAATCTTAAAACACATACGAATGAGAAACAAAAGCATGAAGTATCTCTTGTACTTTTTGTGTTTGTGTAGTTCTTTTTTGACACTACACAGTTGCGATGATAATGATGATCTTAAAAACGACATCAAAGAAATGCAGCAAAGAGTAACAGAGTTAGAGTCGGCAATGGACCAACTAACTACCTCTATCACAAGTTTACATACACTACAATCGAACTTAAAAATCGTTGGTATTACGCCAACTTCAGAGGGGTATAATGTAGAAATGAGCGATGGAACCTCGTTTAACTTGACTTCCGCCAAAGAGATTGATGGTTTATTGCCTATTCTTGGTATTAATTCCGAAGGATTTTGGACCATTAGTTACGACCAAGGTAAAACAACAGAAGTTTTAAAGGATAAAACGGGTAAATCTTTATCTGCCAAAAGCGATGTAAAAGGCTCAACACCAACTATGCGCATCAGCAAAGATGGTTTTTGGCAAGTTAGCTTTGATGAAAGTAAATCCTTTGATTACCTACTAGATGAAGGGAATAAAATAGTTGCTTTCACTAGCTCCAGCTATACTTCTCTATTTAATGAAGTAACTTACGATGCTCAAAAAGAGTTATTATCGCTAACCCTTATTAAAGACAATACCAAACATGAATTTCCAGTCATCAGCAATTTTTATTTGAGAATAAAAACGAATGAAAATGGTGCTGTTTTTACTCCAAATAGTACACAAACATTCGAAATTGAACAACAAAATGTAAAAGAGGCATTGATTCAAGCTCCAGAAAACTGGCTAGTTGAATTAACAGAACACACATTGATTGTAAAAGCTCCAAAGAAAGCTGTAAACAACGAATGGGAGACAGTTAAGATTGTCATCACCTCGGATAAAAACTACATTCGCATCGTCAGCCTAAATGTTAAAACCGTAAACTCACGATACGAGAATGCGTGTAAAACATGGACAGAATTTGAACAGGACGAGAAAAATAATGTACTTCTAGATTACTCGTATGCTGGCTATATGCATGGAGAAGTTACTCCTCCAGATGCCTATTCATTAGGCTATACCGTATACGATATTACGGATTATGGTGCTGTGGCAAATGATGGACAATCGGATAGAGAGGCTTTGATTAAAGTACTAGAAGCGATGGGTGCGACTCGTGGCAAAGATGCAGGAGTGATTCGTTACCAAATGGGCAAACCGGCAAAAGCGATTATCTACTTTCCTGAAGGTGAATTTATTCTACAAGGTGAAGGTGAAAACAACGAGCCTTTCCGTCTAACAATGAGTGACTTTATTATTAAAGGGGCTGGTCGTGATAAAACAACCATCAAAATGGATGTTCAAAATGAGCCAGCTAGACCTAATGAAATGTGGAGTGCTCCTGTTATGTTAGAGATTAAACACAATAGTGGTCTATCTAAACTTACCGATATTAGTAAGGATGCTTCGAAAGGAAGTTTTAAAATTGAAGTGGCTTCAACAATAGGTATTCAAGCAGGAGATTGGATTTGCTTGAAACTAAAAAATACTTCTTTTGATTTAATCAAACAAGAATTACTTCCATGGGCACCCAACTCCCGAATGGAAAATATGATAAAACAAGGGGTTCAGATTGAAGATTATCACCAAGTTATTTCTGTAGGTACCTCTTCTATCACCTTGAAAGAGCCATTAATGCATGCAGTAGAAGCAAAATGGAATTGGGAGGTTATGAAATTTCCTCATTACGAAAACATTGGTGTGGAAGATATAACCTTTGAAGGTAAAGCCAAGTCGGACTTTGCTCACCACGCAAGTGCTGCAGATGATGGTGCTTACAAAATTATTGATTTTGTTCGTCTGACAAATTCTTGGATGCGCCGTGTAGATTTCGTAAGCGTTAGTGAAGCTTCTTCTATCACTAGCTGTGCAAACGTATCGGTCTACGATGTTAATATTCGTGGTAATCGTGGCCACTCGGCAATACGCTCTCAAGCTTCTTCACGTGTATTTATTGGTAAAGTAACCGACGAATCTGATGGTTATCTAGCCATAACTAGTAGTGGACAAATTGGTAGTACACTTACAAAAGGAGCTGGACAATATCACGCTTGTGGTGTATCAAAACAAAGTATAGGTGCTGTAATTTGGAATGTAACTTGGGGCAGCGATGGCTGTTTTGAGTCGCATGCTACACAGCCTCGTGCCACTTTAATTGACCAATGTAAAGGTGCCTTCATTCCTTGGAGACAAGGAGGAGATGATAAGCAAATGCCAAACCACTTGGACGACCTTGTTATCTGGAACATGGATGCTACTAATGTAGGCTACGATGCTCGTTGGAACAATAAATTTATTTGGTGGGATGTCAATAGCATTTGGTGGAAAAATATGCCTCCGGTTATTGTAGGCTTCCATGGTGCTAACATTGAGTTTGAAGAACCAGAAAAACAAATAAAAAGACTAGAGAGCCTAGGCACAAAAGTGGAACCTGCATCTCTATACGAAGCACAGTTAATTAAACGTCTTGGATACGTTCCTAGCTGGTTAAATGAACTTAAGTAACCGATAGAATAATACGATAAACGAAAATAAAATGAAAAAGACATTTAAATACTTATTTATTGCTGCTCTAGCTACGTTTGTAGGCTGTAGCAACGACACTGATAATCTAGAGAAAGACATAGCTGCTGTTAAAGACCGTGTTGAAAAACTAGAGGCTCAAATGAATGTAGCAAATGAAAACATCAAGAATCTACAAAAATTGATGAATGATGGAATCACAATTAGCACTGTAGAACACGATACAACTAAGGGTGTCTACACACTTACATTGAGTGATGGTCAAGTATTAAACTTAGCAGAAAGAATAGAAAATCAAGAGGTAAAACTTCAAGTGGGTATCAATAAGGATGGCATGTGGCAAGTAAGTTACGATGATGGTAAAACATTCGAAGTTATCAAAACCAATGGCAAGCCAACTCTTGCAAAAGGTGAGAACGGCGCTACCCCACTCTTCCGAATCAGCAAAGATTCATATTGGGAAGTAAGTGTTAACGGTGGAAAATCGTTCGAGAAAGTTCTTGATGAAAATGGAAAACCCGTAAAAGTGGCTCAGGCAGATGAAAATGACAAATTCTTTACGAGTATCGTTGCAAAAGAAGATGCATTGGATATTGTTTTAAAAGATGGTACTGCATTATCTATACCAATTGTAAAGGATTTCTTCTGTTATTTTGATGTACAATATAAAGGTATACAAACTATTGAAGAAGGTGAATCTGTCATTTTTAAAGTTCACTTGAAAGGTGCTAATCAAATCATGGTTAATGCTCCCCAAGGTTGGGTTGCTAAACTTGGAGAAGCAACCAACAACGTAGCCGAACTGACTTTGACAGCACCATTATCAACTGCTACAACTCGTGCAATTGCCGATAACAGTAAAGATGTTACAATTCTTGCAACTGCTGGGATATTTGCCCAAATTGCTAAGATTCAAGTAGAACTTGGTAAAAAGGAAACTCCTGTAGAACCTGTTGATCCAGTTCTTCCTATAATAGATTTTATCACTCCAATAACTAGTGCAACCCATATTATAACACTATTCAACAGTGACCCTACAAAAGTTACCGATCAAGAAGGAGACTTCTGGTTCCATAGAACAAACGGTAAAGATGAAGAAGCTATGAACAAGAATGGTAGCATAGAATTAGTGCAAGAAATGATTGATGGAAAAGAAGTAACAGCTGCTAAATTTGATTGTAAAATCCCGAACAGCTTCTTTAAATTGGCACTCGGATATGCTAAGAAAGAAGCAAACTGCGACATCAAAAAAACATACAAAGTTACTTTCCAATTGAAAGGTACTGCTGATAAGAAATTCTTAACCACATTAAGAACTGCAGGAAGCGACTCTTCATTCGGTGTGTACAATGGCGGTAATGAACCTACTACAACCATGAAAACGGCTACAATTGCTAGTGATAATGATGGAAATACTTGGGAAGAGGTCGTTGCAATCTTTGACTTCAGCTACAAAGCTGAAAAGGTAGGAGGTATTAAAGACGACACAAACCCACTACAAAAAGCTGAGGAAAGAGATGGGAAATCATTAGATTTCCGTTTCTATCCTCAGGAAAAAAACACAGTCTTCTATATTGCTAATATTAAATTCGAAGAATTTATACCCGAAAACAACTAGAATACTTTGTGCTCTTCAATTAGATTCAAAAAAGCCTAGCACTACTCTGTGTTAGGCTTTTTACACATCATAGAACACGATTTATAAATCTGAACAACTATCTAGTATTCGGCTTTATATGGGAAAACTGTTAAGAAAAAAGTTAGGGCATATACATTTCTGTACATGCCCTAATCTATTTATGGTTATTTTCTCTTTTCCTAGAATTAATCGTGCTTCAACAAAGGAAGTCCGTAACTTAAAAACAAATCTTCTACTTGACTTACCTTCTCTATCGAAGGAGCGTCAACATCTTTCAGTTTATACTTTAGATTAATTTGCTCCCATTTAGAACTTCCCATTTGATGAAATGGAAGTAAATCAACTCGCTCAATATTATTATAGCGACCGATTGTCTTCGCCCACAAGTGTAAATCATCTTGATTATCACTGTAACCAGGCACCAATACATACCGAATCCAAGTTGGCTTATTGATTTGTTTTAAATGATCTAAAAACAAAAATGTTGGTGCCAACTCTTTAGATGTTAGCTCCAAATATTTTTCTGCATCAATGTGTTTTACGTCCAGCAATACCAAATCTGTAACCTCCAATAACTGTTTGATTTTTTCACTTAACAAATAGCCTGAGGTGTCGATGGCGGTATGAATGCCTTCGGCTTTACAACGCTGGAAAAGCTCATATATAAACTCTGCTTGCAATAATGGTTCTCCACCAGATACAGTAACACCACCTTTCCTAATAAAGCCTTTTACTTTTTTTATTTCAGCAAAAACCTCATCAACAGACATTTCGTATTTGCGATCCTTAGGTAACCAAGTATCTGGATTGTGACAATAAAGACAACGCAGTGGACAACCTTGTAGGAATAATACAAAACGCACACCTGGTCCATCTTTTGTACCAAATGACTCGAATGAATGAATGTTTGCCTTCATAAGCAATACTACTTAAGAGTTGATGATTAATTCTAAAAGAGAAAAACACAGTGGTTAGCTATTACAAGATAACCACTGTATTGCATATGTTTAATTAAAACTTAGTTGTAATTGTTCTATTGATTACATCCAATTGTTGCTCTTTAGTCAACTTCACGAAGTTCACTGCATAGCCTGAAACACGAATGGTCAACTGTGGATAGTTTTCTGGATGCTCCATAGCGTCAATCAAAAGACTACGATCAAATACGTTAACGTTTAAGTGTTGACCTGTTTGGTTAAAGTATCCGTCCATCAAGCTCACTAAGTTTTCTTTCTTTTCATCACTATTTTGACCTAATGTTGCAGGTGTAATAGCAAATGTATAAGAAATACCATCATTAGCATGTTCGAAAGGAAGTTTAGCTACTGATGCTAGAGAAGCAACAGCACCTCTTGTATCACGACCATGCATTGGATTAGCACCAGGTCCAAATGGTTCGCCAGCACGACGTCCATCAGGAGTATTACCTGTTTTCTTACCGTAAACTACGTTCGAAGTAATCGTTAAAACAGATTGAGTTGGAGTCGCATTCTTGTACATTTTGTGAGAACGAATCTTATTCATAAATTTCTCTACAATCTCTACAGCAATGTTATCTGTATTATCGTCGTTGTTACCGTAAGGAACATAATCTTTTTCTACGATGTAGTCAATTGCATCTCCTTCTTCATCACGGATTACACGAACCTTACCATATTTCATTGCTGCAAAAGAGTCTGCTACAATAGAAATACCTGCAATACCAAACGCTTGGGTACGGTGAACGTCAAAGTCATGTAGAGCCATTTCTAAAGCTTCGTAAGAATATTTATCGTGCATGTAGTGGATAATATTCAAAGCTTTAACATAAGTTTCGGCAATCCAATCTAACATTGTGTCAAACTTGTTCCAAACTTCATCGAACTCTAAATATTCAGAAGTAACTTTTTCGTATGTAGTAGGAGTCACTTGTGCTTTTGTACGCTCATCTTTACCACCGTTAATCGTATAAAGAAGTGCTTTAGGCAAGTTTGCACGTGCACCGAAGAATTGCATTTGTTTACCAATTTCCATTGGAGATACACAACAAGCAATACCATAGTCATTACCCAATTGCACACGCATTAAGTCATCATTCTCATATTGCAAAGACGATGTATCAATAGATACCTTAGCACAGTATTTTTTCCATGTTTCTGGAAGACTTTCACTCCAAAGAACGGTTAAGTTTGGCTCTGGTGATGGTCCAAGGTTATAAAGCGTATGAAGCAAACGGTAACTATTTTTAGTAACTAATGATTTACCATCTTTGCCAATACCACCAACCGACTCAGTAACCCAAACAGGATCTCCTGAGAACAATTCATCGTATTCTGGAGTACGCAAGAAACGAACAATACGAAGTTTCATTACGAAGTGGTCCATCATTTCTTGTGCCTCTTCTTCAGTAATAATACCTGCTTGTATATCTCTTTCAATATAAATATCAAGGAAAGTAGAAACACGTCCCAAACTCATTGCCGCACCATTTTGATCTTTAATAGCACCTAGGTATGCGAAATAAGTCCATTGAATTGCCTCTTGTGCATTAGTTGCTGGTTTTGATATATCAAAACCGTAAGCTGCAGCCATTCTCTTCAATGCTTTTAAAGCATTAATTTGATCGGTCAATTCTTCGCGTGAACGAATTGTATCTTCAGATACTTCCACAGGATCCCAACCTGCAAATAATTTCTTACGTTGATCCATAAGGTGGTCAATACCGTAAAGAGCAACACGACGGTAATCACCGATAATACGACCACGGCCATAAGCATCAGGAAGACCTGTAATAATTGAATTACTTCTAGCATTACGAATACTTTCGGTATAAGCAGCAAAAACACCATCATTATGAGTTTTGCGGTATCTAGAGTAGAATTCCTCTGTTGTTTTATCTAATTCATAGCCATATTCTGCTAGGCTCTGTTTTACCATTCTTAAACCACCATTTGGGAAAATGGCTCTTTTAAGCGGTTTATCTGTTTGAAGACCTACAATCTTCTCGTAGTTTTTATTGATGTACCCAGCACCATAAGCATCTACTTGTGATGGAATACGTGTTTCAGCATCATAAACACCCTTTTCTTTTTCAACTTTGAACATCTCCGAAAGTGTATTCCACAATTCATTAGTTCCTTCAGTTGGTCCAGCTAAGAATGATTCATCTCCGGTATATTCTGTGTAATTCTGATGGATGAAGTCATTAACGTTAATCTCTTCTAACCATTTACCTGATTTAAAACCAGCATATGCCTCCATATGTATATATTAATTAAATAAATTATTAAAGAACTGCAAAATGCTTTGAACAGCCCTATTGATTATATCTCTACAAACTAAATAGTTACACATCGAACCTTTCACAAATATGTCATAAAACATATTTCAGCGTTCTGAGGTTGCAAACTATTTTTCCATTTTCACAATAAGAGAATTATTTTCTCTTTTCATTAATTACCTTTACTACAAAGGTAGGCAAATATATTTAAACAAAACAAACGATGCTCCAACAGAGGTTTAAAATTCAACATAAAACACTACATAACAACAATTTAATAAGTAGAATCTATTCGTACACTTCGTCATAATAATCGTCATAGCAACACATTTACACTCTCAAAACCAATTCCACAAACAAGCCAAATACTTGCCATTATCAATCGGTTTTAAGGATTTAAATTGATGTATATCATTTTTAAATGAGTTAGCAATTTATCAATTACGCACATAGTTTTAAATACAACCATATAAAGCGATAGCCTAAAATGTAGTAATCGTATCATTATCAAATGATAGACAACAGATCAACATATCTAAAATTGTGAAACGAAAGCAAAATTGAATCACTTTCATAAAATGGCTAAATCTCCGGAATCAGATAAAATGTCAATATGAAAGATTTTTCAATAGATTTAATGCAAAATGAAAGAGAATAGAAAGCTCTCCTTTATATGTTATATAACATATAAAGGAGAGCTTATATTTAGTAATGAACCTCAATTATTTGATGGCAGAATAAGTGCAGAATCAACTCACAACAGCATTTAGAGCATAAAAAAATTGATTTACTCATCTAAAACTAATAAAGTGGGTACACTCCCAGAAAATAACTATATATTTCTATTCTAAAACTAACAATATGACGTTATAATTTCTCAGACTCAGCTATTCATCGTATTTTTAGATATTCAATGTATCCGACGACTTCAACAATGAAAGTCTCTAATTTATTTGGATGGATTTAGACTATAAACATCAATTAAAAACGATTATAATGCATTTAGGACATCATTCTAAACTAATATTAGCAAGCTTGGCTCTATCTAGTTCTTTACTTGTAGGATGTAATAACAAGAAAGAAGCTCCACAAAAAACATATAGTACATTTTCTGAAATGGCCGACCCACACAGAGCGGCAGATTTAAAATGGACAAACGATTCGGAGAATATGCATGTATCCTTTGTATCTACTGACTTAAAGTTTCCAAAATCGGAAGAACCGAGGATAATAGAACCCCAACTGTTAGATAAGCTTGTTGGATGGCGAGGAGAGAAAGTGCATACCGAGATATTAGTCTGGTCGAAAGATGCCCTTAAGAATGTAGAATATTCAATTAGCAATTTCCAATCTCCAGGACACAGCCTAGATGCTAGCGTCGCTAATATACAGTTTGTACGCTACGTTATGACTGATGAGTTTGCTGGAGGATGTGGGTATCGTACACCTGAAGAGTTTGCAGAGTCCCTATCTCAAGACATTCTAGACCCTATTACAACTATGGATCTAGAAGCTCAAACGGTTCGTCCACTTTGGGTAACCATAAATATACCTCGATCTACTCCTCCTGGGCAGTATCGTGGAGAAATAACTATTACAGCAGATGGAGAAGAGGCAAAGAAGCTTCACCTTGATATTGAGGTTCAAAATGCGACACTCTCTCAACCCAAAAATTGGGACTTCCATTTAGACCTTTGGCAGCATCCTGCAGCAGTTGCACGTACCGAAGGGTTGGAAATGTGGAGCGATGCCCATTTCGAAGCCCTTAAACCAGTTATGAAGATGCTTGCAGATGCTGGTCAGAAAGTAATTACAACTACATTAAATAAAGATCCTTGGAACAACCAATGTTTCGACCCGTATGCCGACATGATTACATGGACGAAACTAGAGAACGGAAAATGGAGCTACGACTACTCTGTATTTGACAAATGGGTAAATTTAATGATGGATTTAGGTGTTAATAAAATGATTAATTGCTACTCTGTGGTACCCTGGAATAATGAATTACATTATTTCGATGCTGCAGGAGATTCTATTGTAAACATCCAAGCTAACCCTGGAACCGAAATCTTTAGTGATGTATGGCACCACTTCTTAAAAGACTTCAAAGTTCACCTAACAGAAAAAGGCTGGTTAGACATTACCAACATTGCAATGGATGAACGAACTCCTCAAGAAATGGAGGCTACCATTAAAATGTTACAAAAAGAGGCACCCGAATTAGGCATTTCTTATGCTGATAACCAAAAGAGTTATAAGAAATATCCTTTTGTAAAAGACATTAGTATTGCTGCAGGTGCATATATAGACCCTGCTGATTTAAAAGATCGTCAAGATAGAGGCATCATTACAACCTATTATGTATGTTGTTCCGATGCGTTCCCTAATATGTTTACCTTCTCTGGTCCAGCTGAATCTGTATACGCTGGTTGGTATGCTTTGGCTATGAACTTTGATGGTATGTTACGTTGGGCATACAACTCTTGGGTAGAAAACCCTCTTGCAGACTCTAGATTTATTACATGGCCTGCTGGCGACACTTACATGGTTTATCCGAATTCAAGAAGTTCTATTCGCTTTGAAAGACTTGTAGAAGGTATTCAAGACCTTGAAAAGATTAAACATCTACGAAAAGAGTTAGATAAAAGAAATGATCTTGTAAACTTGAAAAGATTGAATGAAACTGTTGCTAAGTTCGCCACTATCAAACCAACTACTCCGTACACTGAAATGCTAAAAGAGGGCAAACAAGTCGTTAACGAGATTTCAGAAATTGTTGGAAAGAAAAAATAATAAATTAACTATTCTCTATTTAAAAGGTCAATCCGTCGATTGGCCTTTTTTTATTCTACATCCAGCAGTAAAGAATAGCATTACACATAAAAAAGTCTGTAAAGAAAGAATCTATTCATCGTACTAAAGCCACACATAAAAACCTTATCACTGCGTTAGTTCACTGTTAAGATACATACTAGCCACTTTATATCTATAATTAGTTACAAAGTTTTAAAGCTCCATAACTAGCAATAATCTTAACCACAATCAACAAAAAAGCATCCTATCTTCTAACTCAATAGAATGATAGGATGCTCTAGGTTTAAAAAGTA
>JASLDF010000178.1 GCA_030151635.1 Bacteroides sp.
ATTACTCCCTCCGAATATCAAGCACAGTCTAAGTTTGAATATAAGAAACCTATGAAACAGATTGAAAGTCGAATAGAGTTCCTTAAAGCAATGGATGTTATATTTATATCCTACATAGGAGATTATGATAACCTTTCAGGAGCCAATTTTGAAGAAGAAAGTTGGAATAAACTCTATGACTATGCTGTTTTAGAAATGCTATTGCCCGAAAAGGAGGATTATTGGGGTATTTGCTTCGATAATACTGAAATTACAGCATCTAATAAATGTCGTTTTTATGCATGTCTTAGAGTCAATCAACAAGTAAAGACTAAAGCTGATGAAGAGATTAAATATATGAATATTCCATCATCTCAATATGCTATATTTACTCATAATGGACCTTATGAGGCATTAAATGAATTTTACGACCTAGCTATTCAAAATATTCCAAAGGGCTATCAACTCAGTGATGCGTTAATTCTCGAACACTACATCAATAGCCCTACAGAAGTTTCCATAGATTATTTAATTACCGAAGTTTGGATACCGATTACCGTTGATTAGACCTTAACTTTTAACTTCTGTAATATGGAATTAGAGCGATAACCAATAACTTTACATATATTATCTAGTGTTGGTTCGACCTCATTATCTTTCATAAAGTCAATAACAACCTTCTCTTTGGCTTTAAAGTTATGCTTTGGAGCGCTTAATTCTATTAGAGTACGCAACTTATAGGTTGAGTATTCAGGGTGATTTTTAGGGTTGATTCCGAAACGAGTAGATTTGTATATCAATGATTCTTTATCTCTAACATCTTTCGTTGCCAATTTCAAGACTCCTCCTTGATTTTCTAATTGCTCTATTTGTTCAGCAATTTCCCCTGCCACTTTAGTAATAGAGTTATCATTACAAAACTTTCTAATAACTTCTCTTGCTAATACACCAGGTGTACAGATTGGTACAGCCTCATCATTAATCCATGCTCCACGAATCAAGACTCCTAGATAAAACTCGTTGGAATCCGACAAACAAACATCTATACCACCTCCATCAAATAAAAAAGAAGCCCCATCTTTCTTACCAGCACGATGAAAATAAAGTTTTCCATATCTATTTATTTGTTTTGGATGACTATGCACACAAGTGTCTGGAAAGTTAATTTCATCATAATAATAGGATTCAACTTCAATGGGATAAAGTTTCAGCTGCTCATCTAGTTCAACCATATATTTACATACAAACAGCTCATTAAGTTCACTAAGTAGTTTACTATGCAGTTTTTATCATTTGCTACTTTTAGTTTCTGAATTATGTTTTTAATCGCATCCATAATATATTATTTTTAAATTAAATATTTTATTACCGCATTCCAATCTGGATATTCATTAGAGCCAAATCTCAATAATTCACCTTTAAAATCTTTTGCACCATTCTTTTCACGATCGTCAATTAAGAAATCTCCCCGATTCAAATTTTTATGATGAGAAAGAATCAATCGCTTATAACAAATGTCACCTAAGTATTTCTGAACCCATAAAACTTTGTCAGACCAGGCCAAGGGATTGTTCCAAGGAGCTGTAGAAAGTAAATAAATATCATACTTAACATTTAACTGCTCTATTGCACTTAATGCCCCTTTGAAAGGTTTCATTAAAGAAAAGATTCCTGGTACTTCATCTAGTTTTCCCTCATAATCCTTTTGTGTTTGTTTACTAAGCGACTCAATACCAGATTTAAAGTCAACAACGACATTATCCATGTCAATATAAACTATCTTTTTCATGTTCCTACCTTTTAAATACACCATTAAAATATTATACTACAACTAATTATATTAACGCTTTATATTCCAAGTGATACAATTTAAAGCTCCCCCTTTTTTTACAATAGTAGAAACATCTACTTGCTCAATTTGGCACATTGGAAATATTTCTTGAAACTGAGATAAAGCATCTTTGTCCTCAGGAATATTCAACATAGGAAGAAGTATTAAATCTTTTACTCTTAAATAATTAATATAAGCCCAACTCTGTGCTGAAGGTTTATTCGTGTCAAAATCTAACTCTAGGATTTCAAAATGGGGGCTTAAAGCCTTGATTAGCTTTTCTCTTAAGCCAGAATCGAAGTTACAATAATTGTTGAGTAATACCTTTTTACCTTCAATGTGTCGAACCATTCCATCTGCATGTCCGTACTTTTCGTACTTATCCCAAGGAATAAAAATTACGCTACACCCAAAAACACGCTTAAGTCGCTGTATGATTTCATTTTTAGATAAATGTGGATTTTCAACAAAAACCTTATCAGTCATAATTATGGCATCACTACACTTTATTATATTCCCTCCATCAATTATTAAATCAATTGGTCGGGATTTTATTCTTATAGATTGACAACAGTCTTCTGGATTAGTAAGGTATTGGGGACTTTTAGCTAGATAATCTGGTTTATAGATGTAGCTCACAAATTCTTGATCCGAAACTTGAATAGGCATAAAATCACGCACCCAATAATCTTTAGTATCAGTTAAAAAGTCATATTCTACTTGATTGGCTTCCAACTTTTCAAGGATAGACTTATGGCAAGGAAAATCTTTTATCCATGACGAAAAATATACTAGATTAGTAATATCATCTGTAATTAACTTCTTCATATTCTATATTTTTAAAGTAATACGACAAAGCTACAAACTATTGATTATGATTAAGCTACTCAAAAATGCAGAAATATATATCGAATAAAACAACACACTTATTCTTCACTTAGAAACATAGCTCATCTTTGAAAGAAGACACACTTCTCTTAGTAAGACGACACAATCTTCTTAGGCAGATAAAAGGGACACCGTTCTAACACTCTAGAACCAGCATTCAAACAACAGTCGATTGGTCATATTTAATTACATAACATTACGCTTCAATCTCTATTCGCTGTTTAATTTTATTCCATGCATGAGTCCCAAACAAACAGCTCTTTTTCATCGTTTCATACATTATTCTAAACCGTGACATTGGAATCGCATAACTCAACAAATTAGAGTTGAAATACTGACGAACAGAAGGGTCAAATAAACCAACAAATGTTCGATTACCATTCCTTTTGTTTTCCTTAATAACATGCGTTATAGTTGTACAACATCCTGAACCAAAAGGAGCAGAAACAGCATCAAAGTTATTATTATCAAAGTAAGCCCAAGTTGTTAATCCAGAAAGCACATCTGGGCTAACTAAAAATAGTAAAGCCTCAACATCATCGAAGCTGTCTAGCAAATCTAGTCTACAAATATGTAAGTACTCATCTTCACGTATCATTAGCTCCAAAGACTCAACATAAGCCTCAACAAATTCGGGACTCTTCTTATAATGCTCCTTTTCTGCAACAAATTTTGGGGTATGAGGCGACATTTGACCAAACTCGGTATATAGCTTGCCCCCATTACACTTAATATTTAATGGATTTAAACTGATGCATTCTCCTGCCAAGACCCGATGTAACACTTTTACGAAGCAACCATTAATAGGTTCAGTATTCGCTTTAGATTCTTTCGAATACCAAATAGCAATGGGTAAATTTATTTTATCTGTAAAAGCCTCTTTATATAAAGCTATGAAATGAGATATATTCATTGTAAGTTATTTTGAACTCAATTTACGAAAAATCAGTTAACAAATATTCACGTTAAGCAAGAAAAACTTGTCATTTAATAACAAATAAGAAAGCTTATATCGTCTTTTATTAATTAATTTAGTCAACCTAACTAATAAACTAATTCTCATGAAAATTAAGACTATTTTAGGAGTAGTAATACTGCTTCTTACACTTCAACCTTGCTTCGGTAAATCGAGTAAAACAACATCTAAGCCTGCCATCAACTTGGTAAAGCGAGAGAAGCCAACTGCTAGAATATTAGTTGATAAGAACAATCCTAACAACCTCCAAGCTGCAGAAATTTTAAATCGATTTATTTATGAAATGGCTGGGACTAACTTGCCGATTGTTGAAATCAACACTAAATATCAAAAAAACGATATACTAATTGGTGCTAAATCAACTACCGATTTAGATCAACTGAGTTCTGTTAAAGAAGATGGTTTTATTATTACTACTGATGTTAAGAAGCATACTATACAAATATTAGGACACGATACTGATAATGGCGTAATATACGGCGTTATTTCAATATTAGAAGACTATTTTGGCATCCGCTACCTTAGCGAAAACAGCTATACGATTACTAAATCAGCAGATCTAAGTCTACCGATAGTAAATCGAGTAGATAATCCATCTTTTCGATACAGACAGACCCAAGCATATAGTATGCAAACAGATCCTATTTATAAACTATGGCATAGATTAGCACAGCCTCAAGAGGTATTTGCTGCTGGATACTGGGTTCATACATTCAACAAACTACTCCCAGCAAAAGTATATGGAAAAGAACACCCAGAATACTATGCATTCATGAATGGAAAGCGCCATCCTGGTGATGTATCACAGTGGTGTTTAACAAATCCTGAAGTCTTTGAAATAGTTGCCAATCGTATTGATTCAATCTTTCAAGCTAATCCAGACAGACATATCATATCCGTAAGCCAAAATGACAGTCAAATTTATTGTCGCTGTGATGAGTGCCAAAAAATTTTAGATAAAGAGAAATCTCCAGTTGGTCCGCTTATCTACTTTGTAAATAAATTAGCGAAGCGATTCCCTGATAAAGAGTTTTCGACGCTTGCGTATCTATTCTCGGTTCCTGCACCAAGACATATAAAACCATTATCAAACGTAAACATTATGCTTTGCGACATTGATGCCTACCGTGAAGTATCCCTTACTGAAAATCCTTCAGGGCAAGAGTTTATGAAGGAGATGATCGCTTGGTCTAAGATCACCAATAATATTTTCGTGTGGGATTATGGAATCAACTTTGACAACTACATAGCGCCATTCCCTAACTTTCATATTCTTCAACCCAACATGAAGCTATTTAAGCAATATGGAGCAACTATGCACTTCTCCCAAATTGCAGGTTCTAAAGGTGGAGATTTCTCCGAGTTGAGAAGTTATTTGGTAAGTAAATTACTTTGGAATGTTGATGCAGATGTGGAGACTATTATTAATCAATTCTTAACAGATTTTTATGGTGAAGCTGCTGCACCTTACCTATACCAATATCTTAAATTAAGGGAAAAAGCTATGTTAGAGAGCAAAATACCTCTTTGGATTTACGATACTCCGGTAACGCATAAAGAAGGAATGCTAAACGACAACTACCTAACTCAATATAAAGAACTGTTTGACAAAGCAGAAGAGGCTGTCAAAGATGAACCTATATACTTGGCTAGAGTGCAAGAGGAGCGTTTAGTTATTCAATATTCAGAACTTGAAATTATTCGCACAAAACAACATGCCGATAAATCGGATTTAAAGGAGAAAGCTGACCTATTTAGAGATAGAGCTACTCAGTTTGGTGTAACTAGCTTAAACGAACGTAGAAACTACATTGAAGATTATTACAAGCAATATATCGATAGAAACTTACCGAATAACAAAACGAACCTAGCATTAGGAGCAAAAGTGAATTATACCATTAAGCCAAATGCTCCCTATGATAAAATGACAGCTGCATTAACAGATGGTCTTTTTGGTGGTGCAACATTCAACGACGGCTGGGTTGGCTGGGAAGGTAGAAATGGCGAATTTGTAATTGACCTTGGAGAGAACAAGCTAATCCAAGAAGTAGGTGTTGATTTCCTACATAAACTCGGTTCATGGGTGCTCATGCCTAAACATCTATCAGTATCAATCTCTACGGATGGTAAAACATACACTAGGCTAGGAGAACAAGCTATAGAGGAAGATAGAGATATAGAGGTTAAATTCAATACCTACTCCATATACGCTCCAAAACAAACTAAAACAAGATATATTAAAATTGCTATTGAAACTATTGGACAGTGTCCACACTGGCATTATGGTGTAGGAAATTTAGCTTGGTTCTTTATTGACGAAGTTGTAGTTTACTAACTATTTGATCCAATTATACAAAGCCTCACTAAGATTCAATATCTTAATGAGGCTTTATTTTTTTAAGACGATACTAATTATGCTGCCAAGTAATCAATTCTTACCCCAATTAGAGTTAATACTAATAATAAAGTAATCAGGTATTTAATTCTGAATACTAAAATTATTTCAAAAATATGCTTAATAACATGAATGGCATAATAATCTAAAATAGCCTCGCAAAATTCTGTAAAGATTGTTACCTTGGATACACAAAGCAAT